>JANOOI010000357.1:0-9872 GCA_031421235.1 Bdellovibrio sp. | reverse complement strand
TCTAATATGCGCTGATCGTTGGTGTAAGAATGGATTGTCATCATTGTGCCGCTTGTGATGCCAAAAGTTTCATGAATCACTTTAGCAAGTGGTGCTAAACAGTTTGTTGTACAAGATGCGTTTGAAATAACAGTGTGTTTAGTTGCGTCGTAGTCTTTGTGATTGATACCATACACAACAGTTAAATCAACACCGTCAGCAGGAGCAGAGATCATGATTTTTTTAGCACCCGCTGTAATATGTTTGTGGTAATCTTCTTTTCCTTTTAGCGCACCCGTGCATTCCATAACAAATTCTACACCCCATTGTTTCCAAGGAATTTGTGCTGGATCCTTTTGTTTACTGACTGGAATTTTTTTACCATTCACAATTAAATTTTCACCATCATGTGATACCTCGCCATCAAAAATACCATGAGCTGAATCATATTTTAATAAATGAACCATACCTTCTAAATCATCTAATGAATTAATTCCGACGATATCTAATTTCTGTTGTGCTGCTCTGAAAAAAACACGACCGATACGTCCAAAACCATTAATTCCCACTTTCATTTTTGCCATTTGATATCTCCTTAGTTGATTTCTAGTTGTTAATTCTTTTTTAATTAATTAATTTTTTAAACATCTTTCGTGCATTAGCATTTGTAGCCTCTGCTAATTCTTCAATCGTCACACTTTTTAATTTTGCGACGACTTCTGCTGTGTGCACTATATAAGCTGACGTGTTTGATTTTCCGCGCATAGGAACTGGTGCCAAAAATGGCGCATCAGTTTCAACATGCAGTCGATCAAGCGGAATAATATTTTGCACAGTCTCACGTAAGCTATCTGCATTTTTGAAAGTCACTACACCAGATATTGAAATATTAAATCCCAGTTTTAAAGCCTCTTCAGCTAACCAACCAGTCCCTGTAAAGCAGTGGATAAGACCTTTGGCTTTACCTTCATATTGTTTCAGAATATTAATCGTATCTTGTTCAGCATCACGTGTGTGAATTTCAACAGGTAAATCTAAATCTATTGATAATTGCAACTGGTCATGAAAAGCATGAATCTGTTCAGCTTTAGGTGATTGATTGTAGTAATAATCTAAACCAATTTCACCTATTGCTACAACTTCAGGTCTGTGAGCATTTTCTAAAATATATTTTTTGACCTCTTCAGAATACTTAACACCTTCGTGGGGATGCACCCCTAAAGTGCAATATACTGACGGGTAATACTTTTGAGCTAAACTTAGTACGATTGGTAAATCTTCAGGTTCAGTCCCAATAGTAATGATTCTTTTTACATTCTGACCCAATGCCTTTTGTATTGCAAAGTCTGAACCACCTTCAAGACGGTCTAAATGACAGTGGATATCAATCCATTCACAATTTGGAAATAACGGACTAGTTAGCTCTTGCATGAGTCACCCATAAGTTTTCAAGTACAAGAACGCTATCTGAATTGTGCTGAATGTCTTTTTCTGCTTGTATTAAAGCCTCTGAAAAAACTGATAATGTATCTGAAGAAATAAACATTAATTTTTTTAAGACTTGATTTTGATCATGATGGATCACTGATTTTTCATGGCCCGTTTTCATCACCAACAAATCACGTACAATTTCTAACCAAAAATTTAAAGTTAGCGCAGCTTTTGAACGTTCCTTGTATTGATCGCGCCAATCAGGTTGATTTAAAAAGTCTGTTTGTGTCCAAAAACTTTCAAAAAAATGAAACAAATCAGTTCGTTTTGTGACTTGGTCAGCTTGAATCATACTTTTTAGCTTTTCTATTTGACCCCTAGCCGATTTGTAAACCCAAAGGTCAGCTTTGGGATGAATCTGAGCTAAGTCAAATTCGCTAAGACTTTTAAAGCGGATAATTTGGGCCCGCGAACGAATAGTGGCCATTAATGAATTTAATTCTGAAGTGATTAAAATAAAAAATACGTTATCGGAAGGTTCTTCTAAAGTTTTTAGTAATGCATTCGCAGCTTGAGGATTTAATAACTCAGCATCATCAATAATGATCACGCGATTTTGATTTTTTTGGGACAACGATAAAAAATCTAGAACATCACGAACCTGTTCAATTTTAATCAATGATTTCGAATTGGCTTTTTTTGTTGCTGTACCTGATTCAGTTGATAAAATTCGTAAATTTTCTGATTGTTGTTTCGCCACACGAATACATGAACCGCACACACCACACGCTTTTTGGCTTTTTAATTCGCATATTAACGTCTGTGCAAAGGCTAATGCAATTTTCTTTTTCCCAACACTTTCGGGGCCAACGAAAATCAAAGCTTGTGGCCATCTTTTTGATTGCAGCAATTGATCGAGCTGTCGGATTGTTTGTTCGTGGCCAATCACTTGATCGATCAAGATAGCCATTTTAAGCCTCTTAAGTGATTCATTAAAATTTGAAATAATTCATCCGGAGTTTTCGAAGCATCAAGCACCAACCAATCGACAGAGTTCTTGGCTTGAGTCAAAAATGACTGTCTGACTTTTTCATGAAAAGATTCAGCTTCTGCTTCGATACGGTCTTCAGCTAAACCCGTAGTACTTGATCTTCCTGTTCGTCGTTTTTTAGATTCTTCAACTGATAAATCTAAAAGCACTGTTAAGCTGGCATTCAAATCTTGAGTTGAAAAACGATTCAACCATTCAACTTGTTCAGTCGATAATCCACGTCCACCGCCTTGAAATGCAACTGAGCTTGCTGAAAATCGATCGCAAAGAATCCATTTTTTTTCTGCTAAAGCTGGCCTTATAACTTTGTCGACATGTTGGGCCCGACTGGCTTGATAAAGAAGTAATTCTGCTCGGTCAGTTGGTGGTTCGTTTTGTTGTTTAAGAATTATGTCTCTTATTTCATCACCAAGCGGAGTACCACCCGGTTCTCGGGTCATGATCACAGGCTGATTCTGTTTAAGCAAAGACTCGCACAGTCTCTTCATGAGAGAGGATTTGCCTGAACCGTCTAAGCCTTCAAAGACCACAAAAAACATTTTTATAGGTATGTCCTATACTCTTCATTTTGTCACTCTTAAACACCGCGTAATAATAACGCTTACTAGACGAAAATGAACTGTTTGGTTAAGTTAGCTTCTCACTTACCACTTAAGTTGAAGACACCACCAAGGAGTTCACATGGTTACTTTTATTGCTACTGTTCACATTATTGCCTGTTTAGCGTTAATTGCACTTGTTCTTATGCAAGACTCTAAAGGTGGTGGAGTGTTTTCTTCTCAAGGTTCTTCAGGGTCAGTCTTAGGCGCTAACGGGGCTACATCATTAGCAAATATGATGACTAAAATCGTATCAGCAATCCTAGTTACCACTTGTATCGCTTTAGCGATGATTTCTGCTGGCGGACAAAAATCAATTATTGATTCAGGTGTCGCATTACCACCACCTGCACCTGTCGAAGCTGCAGCGGCTGCAGTTGCAACTTCTGGAACAGCAACTCCGGAAGCGACAAGCCCCAAAACCACTCAGTAATTGTAAGTAGAATGTAATTGATGAAAAATAAAATCATCGCTGGGCTCATTTGCCTAGGTTTATTATTGATCGGTTTTTCTTTGGTCTCACCAGAAAAATCTTTCGATCTGTTTTCAAATTCAAGTTTAGCGAAGATCAAAGATATTCAATCTGAACAAGATGCCGGAGTTAAAACTCATGGACTTGATCAATACGAAGAAACGATTGCCAAAGTTGGAATGAAACTTCGTCACCTTGATATAGTTAAAACAGTGCAGGAATCGGAAGTTTTACTTGAGCTGTTAAATTCAAAAGGACAAATACGTTTACTAGAAAATTCAGAGATTTTGATTGAAAAAAGTGAAGATCAAAATATTTTAATCACGGTACGATTTGGTGATATCATTGTCGAAAAATTTGGTACGTCGCCTTCCTTTTGGGTCAGAAAAGATGGCCGGCAGCTAACGGCCCAGGATTATGCTTTATCCAGTGAAAAAAATATGGAAGTCCTTAGATCAATAGGACAGCAGCAGTCTTTAGCCACAGACAACAACACTTTATCGCAAGCAAAAATCGAAGAAATTTTATCCAGTAAGAAATCTGATTTTTTTCGCTGCTATGGCCAATTGATTCAAAAAACAGAACAAGCCCAAGGGCAAGTTCTTATTTCTTTTGAAATATCAAACCGTGGCCAAGTGATTAAAATAGATATTGCCAGATCAGATATTGAAGATAAATCTTTTAAATCATGTCTTGTTGAAGTTGTAGCCAGAATTAAGTTTCCGGCGTTTGAAGGGAAATCTGTAACAACAGTTTTCCCTTTGAAATTTGATTAATTAAGTAATTGATTGAAAAATACAGGCAAAAACTTAATTAAAGTCTCTGACATAATCAGTTTCAGTTCTAATCCAAGGCTCGAATAGACCCTCTAGCTGATAAACGTGACCGTTTTCAACAACTTTTTCTTTAAGGGGTTCGACTTTCGTATGCCAAGTCATCGATATTTTATTTTTTTCTATTAAATAATTCTTTATCATTTCAAAAGAAGACAACCCAAGAACCCGCCTTCGAATTAAATCTTCAAAGCTTTTAATAATTTGTCCGTTTGAGTAATTGTATTTTTGTTCTAATGATTGGATCACGAAACCTAATTGTACTAACGACAATCTTTGATCCTGAACAAGATCCAGGGCCATTTGAAAAGTATCATAAGTTGCAAAAGTTCTACGACCGAATTTCATATAATAATCTGGATCAGTATCAGTCGCTAAATTGATATAAATTTTTTCGACAGGGTCTTGAACAGGAATGATTGACTGTAGTCCTAATATTTCTTCAATTTGCGAAGTTGTGATTCCAAGATTTTCCAAAAGTTTTTGCAATTGTGTTGGCATATGTCGTCTTGAACAAACATCTGAAAATAAATTGTAAATTAAAGCATCTGATTCGGAATCATCACCAAAACAAATCATTCTGACTTCTGGACCAAGCTGCGCACGAAGTTGCAGTAAAGCTTGTAATTTGTAACCGATTTGTTTTTTAAGAAAAAGCAATCGTGATGGCGCTAAGTTTTTTAAATTATCTTTATAAAACATTCCCAGCGGTGAAATCTGATCTAAACTAAATTTTTCAACAATTTTTGATTCCATTTGTGGTGGTGATGCCGAAACGAAAAATAAGGGGAAATCTGTTTCACCAAAGTATTGCTTCCTGGTTTCAGCTAAACTTAAAAGTAATTCAGATGTGCCAGGGATATTTTTTTTGGTCAGGGATTTTTCGAAAATTGTGCTTAAAAGACCTTTAAATGAATCAATCGAAGTGTCTAAATAGGTTTTATCCAAATCCCAAACGAAAACTTCGTTGTACTTTGCGAAATCAATTTCTGGCTTGTAGTTGAAATAAACCACATCAAGATTCATTTCAGCGCTATTTCTCCACTTTTTCATGCAGTTTAATGATACTCGAAGACCTCGTGATTGCCAAAAGAAAGAAAATGTTTTAGCACCTAGACATGAGTTTAGATTTAGCCCAATTATTGTTAGAAAAAGCTGCAGACAGCAATAGCTTAATTAACGGCACTTCAGCAATTGCAGATTGGCTTATGTCTAAAAAAATCAAAAGTTCTGACCTAAACCCTGTGCTCAGCTTTAAAACAGATCTGCACTGGAAACTATTTAACAAAAGCATTCTTACTTTAATTGAAGTAAAAGCGTCGTATTCTGAATCTATTAAGACAATCGATTTAATCACAGATCTTATTTTAATGGGTCATAGTGAAAATCTATTTGAAAACACTTCATCATTTCAAAACTGGGCTGATCATCTTTATCAGCTCAGATATCCAGCCACTGTAAAACGTGATCAAGATCTTAAACAGAAGTTTGAAACGCTGCCTTGGCCATATGGGTCTAAAACAAAATTTGAACGTCGTGGTGATCGTTCTGGTGTTGAATTAAAAGTTTTTATAACTTCAGAAGCAGATTTAATCAAAGTGATGTCTTCACTTGAGCGTGTCCAGCAGCAAATGAAGGATTCTTAAATGGCATTGCCAGAATTTAAAAAAATCTATATAGACCAGGTTTCAAATGATTCTGATGTGGCAGCTAACGTCAGACGTCTTTACCCAAAAGAAATCATTGAGATAGTGCCTTCAGATTTTATTAACAAACATCGTGGTTCAATGACGGCAGATGAATTTAATTTATCAAAAAAAACTTTATTACTGACTGAATTTAAAGGTCAATTTTTTAAACGCTGCCCAGGGGCCACACAAAAGAAAACTTTAACATGTTGTAATTATCATGTTTTAAATCTGGGTAGCCAATGCAATATGAATTGCAGTTATTGTTATCTGCAAAGCTATTTAAATACCAAAATGTCTTTAATCTACACGAATATTGATCACGCGTTAGCTGAACTAAAATTAATGATGACAGAATTTCCGAATCACCCATTTCGCGTTGGCACGGGCGAAGTTATTGATTCATTATCACTAGATGAAATCACGCTGTATTCACGAAAATTGATTGAATTTTTTAAGCCGCAGACGAATTGGACATTAGAATTTAAAACGAAATCTGATAAAGTCGATCAGTTTATAGATCTTAAAGGTCAAAAAAATATTGTGGTCAGTTGGTCAATCAATCCGACCTATGTGATCAACAAAGAAGAACACGGCACGGCAAGATTACATGAACGAATATCTGCAGCTAAAAAATGTCGCGACCAAGGTTATCAGTTGGCTTTTCATATTGATCCGATGATTTATCATGAAGGCTGGAAAAATAATTACAGTGAATTAATTGATGAAATCACATCAACGTTCACGCCCGAAGAGGTCGGCATTATTTCTATAGGCACATTAAGATATCAACCTGAACAACGCCACATGATGCGCGAACGTTTTGGTTTAGATTCACTGGTCACCCAAGCTGAAATGTTCCCTAGCGAAGGCAATAAACTACGTTACGATGCCCATCTTCGTGCTGAGATGTTACAATTTGTGTATCGCAGGCTAAAATCTAAAAATGAAAAATGGAATGCGTTCTTTTGTATGGAAACACCGGAAACTTGGATTTCATCATTAGAAAAAATCCCGATGCAGATTCCTGAGATCAAAGACATGTTTAAACCCCTACCCGTCGTTCGACAAGTAGAGGTAAATGAGGGGAAGTAGTGGTTTTATCTTTTTGTACATTTGATGTCGTCACAAAACATCCAACTTACACCGGCTGAGATACATTTATTTTCTGCATCAGCTCGGGCTGCATTTTCAGTTTTTGCTTCAGCTGTATAACTTCCATCAAATGGTGTTTTCGCTGTGCACGAGTATTTTGACTTTCCTAAAAGATCTTTAACCTTATCAAGATCATCAAAAATATCAGCTTGTACTGTCGCAGAACCTAAAATCATAGCTGCTAAAATTAATACTGTTTTCATAAATTTATCCTTTGTTTGTTGTTATGTTATTTTTTTGAATAACGTTTATGAACCTAAATTATCAGGGTATTGGTCACACCAACATGAACAAAAGTGAACAAACACCTGTCTACAAATAAGCGTCATTTTGCGTGTATTAGCTTTAGAAACGCATATATTGCTTTATACAGGTTTTGACCTTGCAATTGATATTTGTATGAAAAACTATATTAAAATTATCTTTGCTCAGTTTATTATCCAAACGGCTTGTCTTAATATGATACATGCTCAAGAAAGTCTAAATCTGCAGAATTTCCTTAACTATCAGGTTACAGAAAAATCTGAGATCTACCCTATGATTGAAAAAGCCTATGTTGATATTTTTAAATCGAAACTGAATCCATCTTTATGTACGTCTATCGGTGATGTCGTAAACATGCACATAACACTTGGTCTTAAAGCGGAAAAATCATTTGAATTGTCAAACTTATGCAAAGAAAAAAACAACAATTTAAAGAAACATTTTAGTCGCAAATACACTGTTATTTCTGATACTGATCAAAAAATACCTTTCGATAGTTGGACCAACTTATCAGGAATGACTTATCTTATTTTTGATCAGCATGTTAGTTACGAGAAACTGAAACTTATGCTTGTTCATGAATTAGCTATTTCTTTAGACGCTAAATCAAAAATGTTCTACACAACATTTCTTAGACATCAAAATACTAATAAGACCATTTATGTAAACGTTAATGACCCAAAAGTTGAAGCTTTCAATTACGCCAATCGTGATGATTTTTTTCACAGTTTTGCAGCCATTCGTGCAGGCCTTGTAGAAAAATATTTTTTAAGTGAAAAAATACCTCAAATTATGAGTCACAAAGAATGTGCTAGTGAATTTAAAAAGCACTTGGATTTTATTCGCAACAATAAAACGAGTGATTTTGTTAAGAAAACAACTAGTGATACACTTGGACCATTGATGGATCTTATGAATGAAGCTGGATCTGAAAAGTTAAGTGAGGCAAACTATGAAGAACATTTAAAAATAATGATAGATCCTAGTTTAAAACTTGAGGACGTTAATTTAGGTCAAGTTACTTTTTGTCAGTATATGGCCTATCCCATGTTTAGCACACAAAGTTATTACAGTCTGTTTTCAAATGGTCCACGTCCCCGAACTGGTGGTGGCTGGGGTGATGAAAGTGGTAGCGATTCTGGTGGTGACGCCAGTGCCTTGGTAGAAAAAGACTTACTGAATATTCATAAATAAATAAAACCAGATGCTATCTGGCTTTATTTATACTGCGCTCTATTTTTATTCATTAATTACTTATAATACGGACTATCGAAAGTTGGAAAATAATCAGCTTGGCTTTTACTAACTGCAGCTGCAAAAACTAATTTTTTCATTGTTGAAATTTTATCATCTAAATGATTTAAACTAATTAAGACAATTGGCTCACGATCACTATTTATTTTATTAAATGACGACTGACAAGACTTCGTCGTTTTCGCATACACCGTTGAATCATGACTCACACTTACGCCAATTAAACCTAACAAGCTAATACCTGCTGAAGCCGAAGTCGTATTATTAATATGATTGTTTTGAATACAGTGGGTCATTTTTTGAAGACCTGAAAAACTTAGTTTATCACTAAAGCGACTCAAGTGTTCAAGATAACTTACATCTGTGTAGTTTAACTTGTAAGCAAGAGACCACATCTTAAGATGAAGCAACTTCAAAAGCACAATTCCGTCAATATTAGTGTTTAAATAATTTCTAAGATCAGATTTTATTTTAATTAAATCTTTATCTTTTTTCGATGAAAAATTATATTTTTCATCGCTATTTTGTAAAAACATCCCTGTCGACTGTGAACTGTAACTGCCGCCACCACTTAATAGAAGTCCAAACAAGCTGAAGCTTGATCTGGTGCTTGAAGTTACTTTTTCTTGATGAACTTCAGTCAGCTTCCATTCTGTGGCTACGATCACTTGATTTACTTTAAGTACATTTTCTAAATACAGCTGTAATCGAACAGTCGCTTGAAATGCGTCTTCAATATTATTGTCGTTTTCAAGTTGATTAATCATTTGTATTTGATTATTCACTTGTTTTGTTTCTTTATTTACAAAGAAAGCTTGAGATGTCTGAGTTGTTAAAATCATGATCGTTAATAGTTGTATAATGTTTTTCATATATTTATTTCCTTTAGTTATATTAAGTTGATTATCTACCTGATTCTTCACATGTTTGTAATGCAGCTTCAATACCCAGTGGACTGTTTTTTTCAAGTGAAATTGCACATTGTAAAGTGCTAATTTTTTTATTTTTACATAATTCCATGGCTCTGTTGATACCCCAAGGAGAGTTACGTTCAACACTTGGTCCACATGTGACTGGATCATTTAAAAATCGACCTGAATAGCGATTCGTGACTGACTGAACAAATTCTTTTCCTAATTCTTGATC
>JANOOI010000356.1:0-1752 GCA_031421235.1 Bdellovibrio sp. | reverse complement strand
CGTTGAGTTGTGGTCATCACGGGTTTAACACGTTTACCGAAAAGTGTGCGTAAATCATCTAAAGCTTTTGTGTTGACAGGATTAGACGTGAGCACAGTCAGTAAATCAGCTTCATCTTTATAAGGAAGTATACCTTGGGTTTTTGCGTAATTAATCGGGATATCGCGAACAAGATCAGCGGAAATTTCGCTAACAGGAATATCACGAATAAAATCCAAACCTAATTCACGACACAAATCCGCGACTAGATCTTCAGCCGTTGTGTAATCACGGAGTGATAACGTTTCACCAACACTACTGGGTTGAGAGGTCGCAGGATTTTTTAATACTGAACGAATCTGATCCTGAGTCAGACTGGTGGATTTTGTTAAAATAAGTGGAATGTCTGTTTGTGACATAGAACTATGCTTCCTTCATTTTAATCTTATTTTTTAACTGGCGCTGACTGGTTAGTAGGCTGTCCAGCTGATTGCGGCGCGCGGGCCTCACGTTTTAAAATTTGATCAATTTTAGAACCATAAGGATCTTTACCGCCATTTTCTTTTAAAAACTTCAAGCGATCGTTTGTTTTTTGAATCACTAAATTTTGTGCATCAGTTCTGGTGCGAATAATTTTAGGCGATAAAAAGACAAGCATGTTCACTTTACGTTTTTCAGATCGTTTACTTTTGAAAAACCAACCTAAAATCGGCAAATCACCTAAGATAGGAACTTTGCGGATTGTTTCAGTGTCTTCATCTTTCATTAATCCGCCGATGACAGCTGTATCACCGCTATTTAAGATCACATTTGTTTTAATGCTTCGTTCTGCCAGTGGTTGCACTGTGCCTTCAAAACTTTTAGGAACTTGAATGCTTGATAATTGTTTTACGCTTTGTGAAAATTCCATACGAATTGAATCTGATGTTGGACTAATAAAAGGTTTGATTTCCATTTTTATAGTCGCTTTATCAAATTCAGGTGTTGACTGCGAAGGCGCTCCGTTAGCGCCAGGGGTGACAATTGCCCGGGTAACAACGCTGTCGCCAACTTCAATAGTTGCAGTTTGCGCATCAGTCGCAATCACTTGCGGTGTTGATAAAATATTTGTTTTACCAAATTGTTTAACAAAATTGATATAACCTAAAAGACTTGGGACTTGTAATGTACCAGCCGCCGGATTTAAAATATCACGTGGTACAGTGACTGAACCATTGGCAAAAGGAAGGATCGCAGTGCCAGCGCCAGCTAGCGGA
This sequence comes from Bdellovibrio sp., assembly GCA_031421235.1. Classification (GTDB taxonomy): domain Bacteria; phylum Bdellovibrionota; class Bdellovibrionia; order Bdellovibrionales; family Bdellovibrionaceae; genus Pseudobdellovibrio. The sequence continues at coordinate 517 of JANOOI010000356.1, read as the reverse complement.
TTTAAGACAGCAGCGACATCTTCTTGGCTTGAAATAAATCCTGTTTTTACACCAGAATTGTCGTACTTAATTAACCCACCACCTGAAGTTAATCCATCAGTGATATTCATTTCCATAATGATGGCTTCAACAAAAACTTGATCACGTGGAATATCCAATTTATTAAGAATATTGACCACTTTTTCGAAATCTTGTTTGCTAGCAGATATAACTAGTGAATTTGTATTTTTATCAGACTTAATTGAAACTTCTCCGCCAAATAAACCTTCACGCACAGCTGCTTGGCCTTGCGGAGCAAAACCAAAACCACCCGACGGGGCCGGAGCTACTTTTGTTCCTGAATCTTTTGCGACTTCACTTAAAGTTTTTCCGATATCTTCGGAGTTTCCGTGTTTAACGTAGTACACGTAAACTCCGCCTTGATCTTCGGCGCGCACTTTAAAATCTAATTGTAAAACTAATCTTTTAACACGAGCAATCCCTGGTTTATTACCAATGATAATCAGTGAATTCGTGC
>JANOOI010000355.1:0-5574 GCA_031421235.1 Bdellovibrio sp. | reverse complement strand
TATTTCTGTTATTTTGGCTGTCATTAATTCCATTTGCTTCTGGCTGGATGGGTGAAAATAATTTTGCGAGCATAACTGTGACACTGTACGGTTTTGTTTTGCTTATGTGCGCAGTGGGTTATTATATATTAACAGTCAGTTTGCTTAACAATCACTCCACGGACTCTAAGTTACATAGAGCTGTAGGTAACAAAATAAAGGAACGGCTTTCGCTAGTTCTCTATATTGCTGCCCTCATTATCTCTTTTTGGATACCTGAAGTGGCCTTTGCTTTGTACGCGTTTGTTGCAATACTGTGGCTGTATCCCGATTCAAGAATTGAAAAAGTTTTGTCGAAATAGAGTTCCCAGGAAAAATAGCCTGTTTGTATTATTTTTTGCATAACAAATTTAATGTCAAACTTATTACAACAAAAAATTAGCAAAAAAATTTATTTTATTCGTGATCATAAGGTGATGCTTGATTCGGATCTAGCAGAACTTTATGAGGTTGAAACAGGAGCGTTAAATCGCGCGATTCGAAGAAACATCGTCAGATTTCCATCCGACTTTATGTTTCAGCTTAACAAAGCTGAGGCCGATAATTTGCGATGCCAAATTGGCATGGCAAATATGAGAAGGTTTCTACCCTATGTTTTCACTGAACAAGGTGTGGCTATGCTTTCAAGTGTTTTAAAAAGTGAGCGAGCAGCCTTAGTTAATGTTGAAATTATGCGTACTTTTGTAAGATTACGTGAAATTTTATTATCAAATCAGGATCTAGCTCAAAAACTAAAATATCTAGAGAAAAAGTATGATGTTCAATTCAAAGTAGTTTTTGATGCAATCCGTGAATTAATGAATCCTGTGAAAAGCTCGCAACGTCGCATAGCTATTGTTGATACAGACGAAAAATAAATTGGCGCAGAGGGTGGTAGACCAATAAGGACCCGCTATGTACCAAATGCGTGCCCTATTACACATCTGGTAGCTGGCCATCTCAGGGTGCACTGCCGTACTAGGTTTTTGCTTAGGGCGCCGATGTTGATTAACTCGTCGGCCGGCTAGCTTTTTCGGTACACCCAAATTTACACTCCACCCGCAAAGTATTGCTTTCAAAAAAAATTTATGAGACCCCTACTCTTTAATCGAGGTTCAAATGTCAAAGGAGTCCGACGAAATACTTCCGCCCGACACCAAGGCTGAAAGCTTAGGACTGTCCAATGCGGCTGCACTTCTTTTTCGGTTTAAAAAGGATATCCTTCAAGCATGGGAATCGGAGTGCCGTGAAAAAGTACTTGCTGCGAAACTTCAAAGCCATCCTGCCTTTCTGAATGAAATTCCTAAATTTATAGATCAACTGATTTTAACCATACGCCCTGACTTCAAAACCGACTGCGAAGCAAATTCCAAAGTCGCTTGTGATCATGGCGAAGAGCGTTCGGATTTAAAACCCTACACCCTCGACCAACTGATTTATGAGTATCAAATACTGCGAACGACGTTAATAAAATTTCTAGAGTTAGACGCTCCACTTAGCACTGCGGCTAGCAAAGTCATACACGAATTCATGGATCAGGGTATTCGTAAAGCTGCTGCCAGGTATGCCGAGATTGAGCTTAAAAGTGAGAAAAATCAACGGCAAGAAATCGAAAATGACCGTAAAGAACTTTTTGCGTTCTTCATGCAAGCTCCGCTTGCAATCTGCGTTCTTGAAGGCCCTGAACATATCTTCACTTTGTCCAATCAACACTATGACAAGCTCTCGGGAAGAAGTGTCGTTGGGAAAAAAGTACGCGACGCTTTTACCGAAGCAGAAGTCGGTCCCTTTTTTGATATTCTCGATCGTGTCTATCTGACGGGCGAACCCTATATCGGGAAGGAGACCTCCGTTCCACTTCTTGATTTAAAGGGTGAAGTTCACGAACGCTTTATCGAATTTGGTTACAATCCAATACGAAATTCTGAAAATAAAATCACGGCCATTTTGGCATTTCACATTGATGTCACTGAGCAGGCTCTTGCTCGGAAAAATTTGGAATATAGCGAAGCGCGCCTTTTACGAAGCCAAGAACAGCTCGAACAATTGAAGCAAGTCGCAGAAAACGAACGCGCGAAACTTGCAGCTGTGTTCGCGCAGACCCCAGGCGCGATAGCCGTGTTTGAAGGACCTGATCATATATTTACGATGGCGAATTCGGCCTACCTGTCGCAATTTTTTGGAGGGCGACAGGATCTTATCGGTAAATCGGTCCGCGCGGCCGTTCCTGAAGCAGTCGAACAGGGCTTTGGAGAATTGCTGGATAACGTTTATCAAACCGGAAAACCCTTTATCGGTACTGAAATGCCAATTGATCTACTTCAAGCATATGGGAAAATTAGGAAGTTTCACCTTGATTTGGTCTATCAGCCCTTACGTGATACTTCAGGAAAAATAATAGGAATTGTAGCGGTAATAATTGATGTAACTGATCAGGTAAGCGCTCGAATAAAATTGGAAGAAAGCGAAGCTAGACTTATAAAGAATCAAGAGCTTCTTTCAACTACAGTACGAGTCGCCAAAGTTGGATTTTATGACTGGGATATTCAAAATGATTCGATCACCACCAGTGATCAGTTGAGAAGTGACTGGGGGGTCGAATCTATAAGTTCACTTCAAGAAGCATTCGCCAGAATTCACGACGACGATCGGGAAAAGACCAGTCAGCTGATTGAAAAATCCATAAGCGACCGAACTCTATTTTCTACCGAGTACCGCGTGATGCGACCGGATGGTCGGACCATCTGGATAGAAACTCAAGGAGTTACAGATTATAGCAACGATGGCACCCCGATTCGTTTTTACGGAACATCAATCGATATTACGGCACGAAAGGCTATCCAGTTTCAACTTCAATTTGAAAGTCATAAGCTTGAGACCGTTTTCAAAGAATCACCTGCTGCTATGGCCTTATGGCAGGGCCCAGAATTAATATTTGAAAAAGTAAATCCTAACTACCAATCAATCTTCGAAGGCCGTGAACTCCTGGGTAAGCCGCTCCTCGACGCTTTACCCGAGCTGAAAGGCCAAGCTTTTTATGATCTGTTAAAAAAAGTATTTGAAACTGGCGAACCCGTTGTTGCTCATGAAATGTTGGCAAAGATCATTCGAAAAAAAGATGGTCCACTCGAAGATAGATACTTCGATTTTACCTACGTCAGGATTGATGATCCGAATGGCAACGCATATGGTGTTTATGATCATGCAGTTGATGTCACGGACCGTGTCGTCGGGCGCATGCAACTTCAGGCTGCGAAGAGCGAAGCTGAAAAAGCGAACCAAACCAAGTCATCGTTTCTAGCTAACATGTCTCACGAAATACGGACGCCACTTGGTGCAATCTTGGGATTCACTGATCTTCTTAAAGATAGTGGATTGTCCTATGAAGAGCGGAACCAGTTTCTCGATACGATCTCGCGAAATGGCAAGGCTTTGACAAAAATCATTGATGACATTCTTGATTTGGCAAAAGTAGAATCTGGTAAACTCGATGTAGAAAATTTGGACTTTTCACTTTTTGATCTGATTGATGATGTCATGGATGTGTTTCGCGAACGAACACGTTCTAAAAATATATTCCTTCGCGCCAGTATCAATAAACAAACACCCGACCGAGTCTTTTCAGATCCAACCCGTATTCGGCAGATTTTGATCAATGTGGTCGGTAATGCTGTGAAGTTCACAGCAACTGGTGGAGTCACGATTGAAGTTAGCGCCAATGAAAACATCGGTGAAAAAACTGTATTTAGAATTTTGGTGAAAGATACCGGTGTCGGCTTAACCGCAGAGCAAAAAGAACGTCTATTTCAACCATTCATGCAAGCTGACAACAGCACAACCAGAAAATTCGGCGGAACAGGCTTGGGCCTGGCCTTATCTAAACGCCTGGCTAAAGCACTGGGCGGGAATATTTTTATCGAAGCTAATGAAGCACAAGCTGGTTGCACTTTTGGATTCACATTTGTCGCCGCCCTTCCGAAACTCGTTGCGACTGAAGTTGAAATTAAAGATGATGCTTTAGAAAATAAAGAAAAAAATATTCAACTCATATCAGGTATTCGTGTGTTGTTGGCGGAAGATTCCTCTGACAATCAATTTCTTGTGTCGTTGGTGCTCAGAAAACATGGCGCAATCGTTGAAACTGCAAAAAATGGAGTTGAGGCATTTAAGATGGGAATGAACGGCGACTTTGACATTGTTTTAATGGACATCCAAATGCCAGAAATGGATGGCTACGAAGCGACCCGCGCACTTCGCGAAGCAGGGTTTAAAAAACCAATTGTTGCGCTAACTGCGCATGCCATGGCGGAAGAGCGCGCACGCACGCTTGCGGCCGGATGCGATGGGCATTTGACCAAACCGTTGAACCAGACTGAACTTATTGAAACTATCGAACGGCTAACGAGTTATAAACAGCACAAATCTAAATCTCGAAAAGATCATTAGTTGTCTTTATAATTTACGAATGTCTATCTAGTTAAAAAATAGATCTAGATTTCAGTTGGCTGCTTCGATCTGACTGTTTGTGATTGTTAATTTTTTCAATTACCAACTCTTTACATGGCTTAAAACAACAGTATAAAAAGATTCAAAATCTACAAGATGATTTTCAACGATCGAATGAACTATTTCAGGTTTAATGACTCCGTAATCATGAACAGAAATATTTCTAAATCCTACCATTGATTTCATTTTAGCTGCCATTTCGTAAGCAATCACATTGTGTTTTTCTAAAATTTCAAAAGATTGTCGGTAACTGTTTGGCAAACCTAAGCCTTCTTTGGCAATAACGGTATTAGCTAAATCGATGCAAGCCTGTACTGCACGCTGTAAATTGATCTCATAAATAGATATTAAGAAATCAGACTCTTTTTCTTTGAGTGTCGCTTTTTCAATCGCCATTATGCAATTTTTAATGATGTTAATTTTTGAAAGAATAATATCCATTTCAGACATACTTTTTCCTTTTTAATATATTCTCTTCTATAATTTTACGTGACACTTTAAAGTCTGGATAGTCTGACATCTGTTCCATTTTCCAATTCAACAAAAATCCAGTCGAGTTTGTAAAAAGCATGCGTCCACTTTCTAAGACTTGTCTGGCAAAAATAACGTCGATTTTATTAAGTGAGATCAAGTCCACGTCTCGATTAAACTTTTCTTCCAATGTTCGGCGGCATTGCTGTCTTTTTGATTCCTCGCATGAAGTTTTCCAAAAAACAGCTACGTCAATATCGCTCTGAGCATTAAACCTTTCAGTTTCAGCAGACCCCATAAGAAAAGCAAATTCAGCATCTTGAATTAGAGTCTCTTTTAAGATTTGAGAAATAGTTCCTGCTTGGCTTGTCATACAGCTTAAATTAGGCCATTAATCTAAAGATAAATCATTAGAATAAAATTGGCTGACCGGGCTACGCCACTACAAATAGTTGAATCCGGCTCTACAACAAAATAGGGGGAATTCAGGTTTTAAGTTAGAATGTTTTTACTAAGAAACGTTTTAACAAAAGGAACCAAAAATACCCCCCGTTTTAGGACTACCAGATTTAATGCTGG
>JANOOI010000354.1:0-2748 GCA_031421235.1 Bdellovibrio sp. | reverse complement strand
TCACGCCGGTGAAGCCAAAACAGCGCGGAATTTAAATCGATTATTGACTGAAAGCAGTGCTATTGGCGACAGTCATTTGAATTGCGGTCGTGTGCAAGATGCCTACTCTTTGCGATGTATGCCAGCTGTGCACGGTGCCGTAAAAGACACCTATCAATTTGTAAAAAGTGTTTTAGAAATTGAAGCGAATTCCTCGACTGATAATCCATTAGTATTTCCTAACGAGGGTAAAATATTATCCTGTGGAAATTTTCACGGTATGCCGGTGGCACACGCCATGGATTTTGCTGCGATTGCAATTTCATCATTAGCAAGTATTGCACATGAACGTATTTCGAAATTTATTTCGACACAAATGAGCGAACTTCCGCCGTTCTTAGCACCGAATGGTGGATTAAATTCAGGACACATGATTGTGCAAGTGGCCAGCGCAAGTTTAGTCAGTGAAAATAAAGTTTTATCACATCCGGCCAGTGTGGATTCAATGCCGACATCAGCTGAAAAAGAAGACCATGTTTCAATGGGAACAATTGCTGCCAGAAAGTTTTCACAAGTTGTGAAGAATGCACAAAATGTTTTTGCCATGGAATTTTTAGCGGCGACCCAGGCCTTAGATATGTTGAGCCCGTTAAAGCCAGCAGCTGGTGTAAAAACAGCTTATGATGTTATTCGTATGGATGTGCCATTTGCCAAAGAGGACCGTGTTTTTGGTAAAGATGTTGAAAAAATTAGAGCATTAATTTTAAATGAAAAAATTGTCCAAGCTGTTGAAAAAACTGTAGGTGAGTTAAGTATTTAAAATGTTATCTAATCTTCGAGGTTAAAAATGAAACGTGTTATTCATGCTCCGACAGGAACAAAATTAAATTGTAAAGGCTGGTTACAAGAAGCGGCTTACCGCATGATTCAAAATAACTTAGATCCTGCAGTTGCCGAAAATCCTGATGAATTAGTTGTATATGGTGGCATCGGTAAAGCCGCACGTAATTGGGAATGCTACGACAAAATTTTAGAATCTTTAAAAAATTTAGAAAATCATGAAACTTTATTAGTCCAATCTGGAAAACCGATTGGTATTTTGCAAACTCATGAAGATGCACCACGCGTGTTGATTGCAAATTCAAATTTAGTTCCTAAATGGGCAACGTGGGAACATTTTCATGAATTGGATCGTAAAGGCTTAATGATGTACGGTCAGATGACGGCGGGATCATGGATTTACATTGGTACGCAAGGCATTGTGCAAGGTACCTATGAAACATTCGCCGAAGCGGGTAGACAGCATTTTGGTGGCGATTTAACGGGAAGAATTATTGTAACTGCTGGTCTTGGCGGAATGGGCGGAGCACAGCCATTAGCCGGAGTTTTCGCAGGTGCAGTTGTGATTGCTATCGAAATTGATCCAGCTAGTATTGAAAAACGTTTACGAACGAAATACGTTGATGAATCAGCGACTGATTTAGATGAAGCCATCGCACGCGCCAGAAAATACGCTGCAAACAAAGATGCTAAATCAATTGCACTACTTGGAAATGCAGCAGACATTTTACATAAAATGTTAGCCAAAAATTTTGTTCCAGATATTTTAACTGATCAAACATCAGCGCATGATCCTTTAGTGGGATATATTCCAGAAGGTTACACTGTAGAAACAGCTGCTGATTTTAGAAAATCAGATCAAAAAAATTATTTGGATGCAGCCTACAAATCGATGGCCAGACACGTTGAAGCCATGCTTGAAATGAAAAAACGGGGATCAATTGTTTTTGATTACGGAAATAATTTACGCGCGCGTGCGTTTGAATACGGTGTAAAAAACGCTTTTGATTATCCAGGATTTGTTCCGGCCTATATTCGCCCTTTATTTTGTAAAGGCAGTGGGCCATTTAGATGGGTGGCTTTATCAGGTGATCCGAATGATATCAAAGTCACAGACGATGCCATGCGGGAATTGTTCCCACATAAAAAAGATTTATTACGTTGGCTAGATATGGCTTCAACCAGAATTCAGTTTCAAGGTTTACCTGCGCGTATATGCTGGCTTGAATACGGCGAACGTGAATTAGCTGGCTTAATGCTAAACCGCTTAGTGAAAGAAGGCCGCGTGAAAGCGCCAATCGTGATTGGTCGTGATCATTTAGATTGTGGATCTGTGGCAAGCCCCAACCGCGAAACAGAAGCTATGCTTGATGGATCGGATGCAGTCAGTGACTGGCCGATGTTAAGTGCCATGGCGTTAGTAGCCAGTGGTTCAACATGGGTGGCATTGCATCATGGTGGCGGAGTCGGCATGGGATATTCACAACATTCAGGACAAGTCATTGTTGCTGATGGAACAGATGCAGCAGCCAAAAGATTATCACGGGTATTAAAAACAGATCCAGCAATGGGCGTATTTAGACACGTTGATGCGGGATACCCTCTGGCCCGTGAAACAGCCCAAAGTCGTGGTGTGAAAAGCTGTTGGTTATAGATTACTTATTTTTTATGAATTAATCTGATAATACCAGACTGAAGTCCAATCATGTGAAGTTTCAATATGGTCGATAAATAACTATCAACTATTGGGGATTTGCACGATGAAATGGCTACAAGATCTTAAAATTTTTATTATTACGGGCCTTGTTGGCGTAGCAGCCATGTTACCCGTCTATCAATCTGAAAAAAATATTTTAGCTGAGAGTGGATTGGTTGAACAAGCGTCATTAGCGAGCAAAGTAGAGAGCCCAATTTCAGATCAAGACATCT
>JANOOI010000353.1:0-7730 GCA_031421235.1 Bdellovibrio sp. | reverse complement strand
TTTCTGCCGGAGATAGTTTAAAAACGGGCTCACAATCACTGGTTATATTAGCCATGGATGATAATGCTCAACTTAAGCTTAATGAAAATTCGGACCTTAAGATTCCGCTTAAGCAAGAAAATGCTGTCGCTCTTAATTCAGGATCAGTATTTAGCAAAATCCCAAAACAAAAATTAAAACAGCAGTTCAAAGTCATAACGCCTACAGCTGTCATGGGAGTCAGGGGAACACAATTTTTCACGGCTTACGGTACAGATGCAGAACATTCAACTGATCTATGGATGTGTGTTGAAGAAGGCAGCGTTGATGTGACGGCTAACGACACAAAAAAAAGTGTCGTTGTTAATGAAGGACAAGGCATATTGGTAACTGATCAAAAAGGAATTACGGCACCAAAAAAATATGCATGGACAAAAAAATTGAACTGGAATTTAGATCCAGCATCTGGAGATGTTGAGAACAAACTTAAAATTAATTATAAAAAATCATTACTTAAAGAGGATTACAATTAATAAATTCATTTTTACTTTTATTTTGAGCTTTGCAGTTTTAACGTGGGGAAGTCACGTTCCTGGAAGTAAAAATAGCGGAACAGATTTAGAACTAACAACGCGTATTATGTACGTTAACAAAAACTGGACGACTCTTTTTGAAGCTTCAGTGGTAAATCAATTTGAAGAGCAACAGTATCGATCTATACTTCTTGGGCAATACTACCGCTTTCACCCAAATATTCGTACAGGCTTGTTCTATAAACGACAGTCGGGATTTCGTCATGATGAGGATTGGGTCACAGATCCTGTAACAGAATGGAAATGGGAAAACACGAATAATCGCCACGAAGACCTTGTTATCTTAGATTTATCACCGAAATTGCTGCTTTCTTTCTTGCCTGGTGAAGACTGGAGTTTTGAATTCAAAACAAGATTTGAACATAACTTTTTTAATTCTGATCAAAACTTAAGATTAATGCCAACGCTAACATACCACTGGATTCTTGAGGAAAAACCTTTTCTAAACTTTTATATTCAGCAAGAGCAAGCCATTCCGTTGAATTATAGTTCTGTAAAACCTAACGAAGAATGGTTGTATTTTGGTATGCTGTACGGTCTTGATTCAAACTGGCAACTTGGTATGAATTATTCACAAAAAACTTTATCATGGAAAAATACGCCTGAATTTGAAAAATCGACCGGGGCGACCTACACATCCAGCAACACAGGGTCATCAGCGGGGTTATTGGTTATTTACAAAATAGAAAAATAATATGATGTTGATTGGTTTGATCTGACTGGCCTTAAGCTGTCAAAATAATAAACAGTTAAGAACTTATTACAGACGAAGATTCAATGAACTTTGTGTGATTTAAGCCTTATGGTACATTGCTTGTTCCTATCGGAGGCCCTATGTGTTCGACTTTTAAAATCAGTTTAGTGATTATTTCAACTTTATTTTTAGCTGCTTGCGGGGAATCTGATGGGGTTAATTTTGGTAATCAAAAAAAGAACAAAGATCAACAGCAAGAACAAACTAAACCAGCTGCTGCGCAGAACCTACAAGGTAAATCAACTGAAGAAGTTATTAAAATTAAATATAATAAATTAGATTTAAAATGTGATCTATGGATTTATTCTGGTGAGCAATTTGTTAAGACCGATAAGCCGACAGATTCAAAGTCTATTGATTTATTAAATATAAATTCTGATCTTCTTGAAATTAAGCTATCAGTTAAAAATGAATTTCAAGCAGCTAAGGTGTCAGTTAAAATTAATGACATTGAAATTGTACATAACCAGCACACTGATCAAAATGGTATAATAACAATCATGAAGTATAGTCCCACTTTAAATATCAGTTACATGTATGATACTATTGAGTCTACATCTAACAATTCAAATATTAAAAGCTCGGGAAACGGTCAAACTCATGTGCGTGAAAGAATTATAAATAATTTTACAGGATTATTAGAGTCACAACAGGGAACAAATCAAAAAAATTACTTTACAGTTGAATGCTTATTGCAGTCAGAAATCAAACCAGAATACCAAGATCAATATAGAACAATTAAGAACGACTAATTTAAATTACTTCTGATCTCAAAACCTATTGACATTACCTATAAAGTATATTATCTTTAAGTAATGTAGACTGTTGTTGCGAAATCAACCGAAAAAGAACTAAAAAAAGCACCAGCTGAAATTCGTGATTCTTTTGATGCCTGGAAAAATTTAATCGAGCATTACGGACCACAGGGTCTTTTAAGGATCAACGGCTATTGGGATCATGCCCTAAAAGGTGAATGGCAAGGGGCTAGGTCCTCTTCATTAAACCAACAATGGCGTGTGATTTATATTATAGAAGGTGCAGCCATAAAAATTTTAGTTTTAAAAGTGACTCCTCATGATTATAGGAAGAAATAAAAATGACGACTGATAAAAAAATGTCAAAAAAAGTTAAAGAATTATTAAAAAGTGAATTTGTACCAGCCAAAAAGTACGGAAAGCTGACGTCAGGAAAGGCTTTAAAAATTTATAGAGAACTACAAGGTTTGACTCAGCTGGAACTGGCTGAAATATCTGGATTAAAGCAGTCCACGATTTCCTCGCTAGAGCACGATCGCATCGCGATGGGTGTTGATCGCGCTAAGGCCTTAGCACGTGCTTTAAAAGTGCATCCAGCAGTACTCGCGTTTGCTGACTGGGATATGAGCTCAGAAGCTGCGTAATGTCAGTAGACTTGGTCTATTTAACAGTTTAGTATCTGAACATAAGTGGAGTTGCACATGAAAAAAATTATTTTAATTGCTATAAGTCTTTTAAGCCTAAATGCATTTGCAGTATCAACAGTAAGCTGCGATAGCATCGATGGCAGCGCTCAAGTAGCAATGCAGATCAGTTCAACGGATAAGGTATCATCAGTAAGGCTACAGAAAAACAATGCCTCAGTGCAGTCCTTTTCGGCTCGTTTTATTAAAACGTCAAATAACGTGTCGGTTTACAGTTTAAGTGGCTCGTCAGACTTGCTTAGAATTGATAATACAATTGTACATTATGGTTATGGACGGGCACAAATCGGCAAGTTAATTTTTAGCTGTAATTAATTATTTCATAATTCTTGCAACTTTTTGCTAAAACCCGACAATAGTAAGTCATGGGGAATCAAATAGACTGGGATAACATAGCTGAACAGCTAGGCACCCGGTTATACGCATATTTTAAACGTCGTCATGCAGGTGATGCTTCTGGGGATTGCACCCAGGAAACCCTTATTCGTCTTTATAACAAAGTACAAAGCGGATCGTTTGATCAAAAGCGCGGGAATCTATCCCAGTTGGCTTTTGGTATTGCGGGCTTTGTTATTTTAGAACACATGAAATCACAAGTTAACCATGCTGAAATTAATGAATCTGCGGGCCAGATTGAAATATTAGATTCACAAATTGAAAAAGCACAAAAACAGCAAATAGTCAGAAAAGCCATTTCAGAGCTGCCATTGATTCAACAAGAAGTTTTGGCCTTAGCAATGGATGAAGATTTAACATTAAAAGAAATTTCTGAAATTCTTAATCAGCCAGAAAATACAATTAAAAGCCACATACACAGATCAAAAGAAAATCTAAGAAATAAACTGCAGTCGATTTGGAGAGATTTATGAACGATGACCAAGAAATTAATAATTTAAAAAAACTTTTTAGTGATGATAAACCCACAGAATTGCAAAAGCACAACTGGAAAGTAGCCTTGCGATCAAAACAACAGTCTCATAAAAAATATTTTTTTTGGACGCAAATGACCGCCGCTGCATCGATTGGTTTTGTGATTGGTGGCATGCTATTTTCAGGACTTAAGTTAAAAACTGAAGTTCATAAAGAAAGTTTAGCAGATGATGCAACTATTGAGATGATTTACACCAAGCTGTAGTGGGAACAGTAAATAACAACTTATTTCAAAGGATTTTTATGAAAAAAATGATTATAGCCATATTAATAGTACAATCAATTCAAACTTTTGCTAGAAACGATGACAACAATTTCGGTAAATCTGAATCGATTGTTCAAGAAATTCCTGCTGACAAATTACGATACAGATTTGGCATTAAAGGTCAGATTTTAGTTTTTGATAAAACAGGTAAAAGTTTTTTAGGACAAGTTAAAGAAGAGCGTAATTGGAATTTCAACAGTGATCAGCCTATTTTATCAAATTGGCAATTTAAACAAACTGATATACCTGAATTTAGTCTTCGACATACGTGGGATTTTAATAAAGACAAACAACTTGTAGCCAAAATTTCGCAGTACGTATCAATGAAAAAAAATGACAAAGGCGAAGTTCAGTTCGGTAAACTTATAAAAGAAGAAAGCTATATCGTCGAAAATTTTGATTCTATTAATTGGGTTATTATCCAAGATGATAAAAGACGTGTTGTTGTTAAATTTAGCTTCGAACTTTGGGGCGAAAAAGAGAGTCAAAACATAGGTGCCCTGCCAATCAATGGTCGTGATATGATTATTTACGATAATAAATCACAAGTCTGGGCTGCCAGAATTGATAATTCAGATGGAAATAATATTTATTTTGGTGCAACAACTCATAAAGGATCTGTTTATTTAAGTTTTGTTCCATTCAAAGGGGCCAAAGAAATTGGCACAGCCAAGAAAAACAGAATTATGGTCGAACAGGGTAATACCAAATTAACCATACAAACTGCAGACAGCCTTTTACCACAAGGGGTGACAGCTAAAATCTATGGATTTATTGATTTAAATAAAACAACGGACCGTCCATTTTCAATCAGGTCAATGGGTTCAGATAGTGAATCTAATTTCTTAAAGCATATTAATTTATGAAGCTTAAAATATTCATAGTGGTAATAACATTTATTCAAATAACCAAAGCTGATTCATATGAATCGGCTATATGCCAAGATATTAAAAAAATTTGTGAAACAGCGGGTTTTATTTTCGGAGAAGTAGCAATCAAAAATGGGGTATGGGCAAATTGCTATACTCCATTAAAAAAAGGCCATAGTATTCGAAGCATTAAACTGACTGACAAAGTCATAGAAGCGATCAGAAGTTGTGAGCATTTCACAAAAGCTTAAATAGCAGACAGCACCGATTGACAAAGATGTTTTATATCATAAAGTAGAATCATGATTAACTGGATTGAAATACTCAGTATAGACGCAGAAGCTCTTAAAAAGTACGCTGAACAATTTAATATCCATCCTTACATTTTAAGTGATTGTGTTAAAAAAGATCTGCGTCCTAAAATCGAAGATTATGAAACACATCAGTATTTGGTGTGGTTTATGTATTTACAGGGTCAAATGTATGAAATGCAGTTTGTGATTGCTGGCGACACACTGATTTTAATTACGCATGATAAGCCCGCAGCTATTAAAAGCTGGAAAGATTATTTTCAATTAGATATTAATCAAAAAAATACTTGGCACTTAGTACATCAAGCCTTAGACAGATCAACTCGCACAACGTGGAATGAACTTCAAATTTTATTTGCTAAAATTGAAACTTTTGAAGAAAAAATATTTAAATCAAAAGCAGACCCCCAATTGATTTTAAATATAAAAAAGAAATTAGTTAAATTAGACTATCCTATGGGTCATTTAACGTCTGTTTCTAAACAAATACAAAACTTTTGTAAACCTAAAGATGACTTAAACTGGAAACTTCGTGATCTGCATGATCATTGTGAACGGGTCAGTCAGACTATTACTCAGTACCGGTCACAAATCGTATCCGCCATCGAACTTTTCTGGGGCTATCAAGCCCAACGGACGAACAAGCATATTAAAAAGCTGTCTTTGTTGGCCAGTGTGACAGTGCCTTTAACATTTTGGACTTCGTTTTGGGGAATGAACTTTACGACGATTCCGTTTGATAATAAGTATTTATTTACGGCAGCAGTTTTAATTATGGTGGCTTCTATTAGTGCAGCATTTTGGATTTTAAAAAGTCGCGGTTATTGGTCTGATGAATAGTTAGTCTTTAATAACTGAAAAAATTGAATCCAACATTTTTGTTTTACGAACGGGCTTAGTTAAAAAATCAGAGACTCCGTGTTTTCGGGCTAAGGCCTCAGTTTCATCTAACGCATCGGCAGTGACCAATATGACTGGTATGTTGTAAAAAACTTTATCCGCCCGTAGCTTCCGGGTTAATTCTAGTCCATCCATAATAGGCATGCGTAGATCAGCAAGCACTAAATCAGGCTTGTGTAGTTGAACTTTTTCAAAAGCATCTTTACCGTCTTCGGCAAAAATCAGATTCCAACCTAAATCATTTAAATAGGCGTTAAAAAGTTGTCGATTCCCATCATCATCATCAGCAATGACCACGGTTAGTTTTCGGTGGCTGTTTTTAGCGATCAAATCAGTGTGTTTTTTTTCTGAAGTCGTTGCGCTAAAAAATTTATTTTCAGCGCGGTTTACACCTAAGCAACTCAGTAGAGGCGTTGGTAAAAGTGGTGAATAATCAACAATATAAGTATTCGCTGCAACAACAGGCGGATTTGTTATTTTATCTGAACAAATCAAAATGAGATCAATCTGTGAAAACTGATTTTCCATTTTTGTTATATCTATATTTTGACGCTGATCCAAAATATAATGTGTGAACTCTGTTTCATTCTGATTAAAATTATTTTTAGCTAATTGGTCCGCCGAAAAAGATTTTGATTTAATAAACGGAAAATTTAAATATTGTGTAACACGATTTACAAAATCAGGATCATCACTCAAAATTGCAACATTAATAAGGCTTTTATTTTTTTGAACATATGACGATGTCCAAGGCGCGGAACTAACAATGTCAAAATCCAAATCGACAGTGAACACTGAGCCTTCTCCGATTTCAGATTTGACAGTGATATTCCCATTTAAAATCTGGACTAAATCTTTCACAATCGACAGACCTAAGCCAACACCACCTTGGCTTAATACTTTTGAGCTTTCAAGTTGTAAAAAACGTTCAAAAATTTGACTTTGTTTAATTTTAGGAATGCCAACGCCAGTGTCTTTCACTTCAAAGCGAAGGGTAGCCCGCGGTCCGCTTTTTGTCACAGTTTCTTTAATAGTCGACACAGCCAGTTCAATATGCCCACTTAAAGTATATTTAATAGAATTTCTTAATAAATTCATAAGTATTTGGCGTAGCCTTGCTGGGTCAGCTTTAATTAGTTCTGGGATATCGGGTGCAATATGAATATGAAAATTTAAATCTTTTTTATGAGCAGAAGTAGTAATCAGTTGACCGATTTCTTCTATAAAAAAAGGAAAACGAACAGGTATATTTTTAATTTTGATTTCACGGGTATCTTGTTTGGCCATGTCTAATAAATCAGAAATAAGTCTTAGTAAGTGATCGCCAGAAACACGGATTGATTTTAAATAATCTTTAACTTTAGGGTCTTGGCTTTTTTCATCTATTAACTCAAGCATGCCAAGAATAATATTTAGTGGCGTTCTAAGTTCATGACTCATGTTTCCTAAAAACCTGGTTTTTGCTAAGTTAGCCTCTGTGGCATCGTTTAAAGCACTTTCTAAATCCTCGGTTCGTTTAATGACTAAATCTGCAACCATGCGATTTTGGCTGATCACAAATCTTAAAAGAAGTACAATTAACGAAGTCATTAAAATCCCGGTTATAACCGCAATCCAAGTTAGTGTGCTAACTTTACTAGATTGCGATTTATACCATTTGAACGTTAATG
>JANOOI010000352.1:0-13612 GCA_031421235.1 Bdellovibrio sp. | reverse complement strand
AAGGCCAAGGGTATTTATATCCACATGACTATTCTAAAGGTTTTGTAGAGCAGAATTATTGGCCGCAGGCTATTCCTAAAAATCAATTTTACGAGCCTTCACAAAGTGGTTTTGAAAAAAACATCAGCGATTATTTAAAGTGGCTAAAAGCAAAAAATTAGAGACCTAGAAATTGATTCAACTGGGCGTGGTTTGGATCATAAAGGCCTTTATTCAGGGTTTTTAAATCCATGATCGAACCGTCAGAGAATTGGCAGATTGTGATGTTTATTTTTGTATTTAAAACCTGAGTTATTACAATCTGACCTTCACAAGTGGTGATAAGAGCTTTGTAATTTGCGACAGATACCGGCACTAAAATCTGATTCAAATAATGAAGCACATCTAATGAACCCAAATAGGATTGACCAAATTCACAAAGACCAATTTGATCGTTATGCGTTTTAACTTCAGTAAAATAACCGCCAGCTAAATGACAATTGCGAATAAGAGGGTTTTGGGTAGCTAAAGTTAATTGTGTAAAAAATAATGAAAAAATAAGAAGTGTTGTTTTAATCATAAGAACCTCGTGGATAGTTGCATTAGCTAAATATTTTAATTTTCTAAACCATAGCAGAAATCAATTTTTTGAACAATGTTCCAGATGATTAATGCACGGAGTATTAAACTTTTTACAAGACTTTTACCTCAATTCAACTAAGATCGTAGGTATGAATAAAAAAAGCATTTCTTGGGCTTTATATGACTGGGCAAACAGTGTTTTCTTCACAACAGTTATGGCGGGGTTTTTCCCGATATTTTTTAAACAGTATTGGAACACAGACACTGCAGTTAATTTAAGTACCCAGAGATTAAGTACAGTTTTGGGTATTTCCGGCTTTTGCTTGGCTTTGGTAGCACCTTTTTTAGGAGCGCTGTCAGATTACCGAAAAGTTAAAAAGAATTTTCTTTTCGTATTCATGGTTATGGGTGTGACTGCGAATGCTTTTTTATTTTTGGTTCCACAAGGTGATTGGTTTTTTGCAGCTTGTTTGTACGGCCTGGCCTTTTTTTGTTGTTCTGCCAGTTGTATCTTTAACGACGCCATGCTGGTTTCGGTGGCTGAGCCCAAAGATTACGATAAAGTCTCTTCGTTGGGGTATTCACTGGGTTATTTAGGCGGTGGAATTTTATTTACAATCAATGTCCTCATGTTTCAGAAACCTGAATGGTTTGGCTTTGAATCAGGAACTGAAGGCATAAAGTATTCTTTTTTAACAGTGTCGATCTGGTGGTTTTTATTTTCATTACCCACACTGATCAATGTGCCTGAGCCTGAAGCCAAGCCCAGCAGTGAAAATTTGCTACAGATTTTCAAAAAAACCATCACAGAATTAAAAAAAACAGTCAAAGAGCTTTTTCAGCAAAAAAATATTTTTTATTTTATAGTAGCTTACTGGTTTTATATCGACGGTGTTTCAACGATAATGTCCATGGCTGTTGATTTCGGAATTTCAATTGGTTTTGCAGCATCAGATTTAATCAAAGCTTTGTTATTAACCCAATTTGTAGGATTCCCAGCGGCTTATTTGTCAGGATACTTGGCTTCACGTTTTGGAACGAAAGTAATTATTAATTTGTGCTTATTAGTTTATGTTTTTGTTGTTATTGGCGCATCTTACATGAAAACTTCGACAGATTTCTACATTATGGCGACGCTGATTGGGTTATCACAAGGCGGGGTTCAGGCTTTATCAAGGTCGCTTTTTGCTTCGCTGATACCCATTGAAAAATCCGGTGAATATTTTGGATTTTTTAACTTATTAGGAAAGTTCGCTGCAGTCCTTGGGCCTTTTCTTGTGGCCTTTTCTTCGATTGTTTTTGAACAGCCACAAAAAACATTTTTAAGTTTGTTGATTCTTTTTGGCTTCGGAATTTATTTTTTGAATAAAGTAAAAGTTGTCAGACAGTAGTTTTAAATTTTAACAAGAGTGATTATTTAAGATCGTCACCCATTTGATGTTTTTGTATTTCTTTGGCTCTTTTGCCGGTGATACCAACCCACTCAGGGTAATAAACAGCAATCGCAATAAAAGCGAAAGTACATAGTGCAAAAAATCCAATAAGTATCCAGATAATTTCCATAATTTAAGAAATATACATTGATTCTGTGACAGAAGTCTAATTTTTTGTTAAACCGCTTTAATGGGATACAATCCAAAAGATCATTATTTTAAAAAAGCCAAAGAACAGAACTTTGCGGCCAGGTCAGTCTTTAAACTGGAAGAAATTGATCAAAAGCTTAAAATTATTCATCCCAACCAAAAAATTCTAGATTTAGGGGCTGCCCCGGGTTCGTGGTCGCAGTATTGTTCTAAAAAAATTGGACCTCAGGGTCGTCTTTTGGGCGTGGATTTAACATCAATTAATATTAAATTAAATAATGCTGAATTTATTCAAGCTGACTTAAGAGATCTTGAACTCAGTTCGATTTTTAAAGAGCACGGCTTTAATGAACAATTTGATGTGGTTTTGTCAGACATGGCTCCTCGAACAACGGGTATTCGCATGACTGATCAAACGCGGTCTTTTGAGTTGTGTGAACTGGCTTTAAATATTGCCAGGCAATATCTTAAAAAAGATGGCCATTTTGTCTGTAAACTTTTTCATTCGGATGATTTTTCTGTACTACGTGATGAAATCAAAAAAGATTTTTCAAAATTTGAGGCCATAAAGCCTGATTCAACCCGAAAAATTTCTAAAGAAATATTTTTAATCGGCGTTAAGAAGAAGTAAGAAAATAGCATGATCAAAATAATTTTTGAAAACGAGAATTTTATAATCTGCGATAAACCAGCACAATGGTTATCAGTTCCGGATCGATTTGAAAGTGGTAGGCCTTGCCTTGGACTAGAATTGCAAAAACAACTGAATCAGCAAATTTTCCCTGTGCATCGTTTAGATTATGAAGTGAGCGGTTTAATTATCTACGCTAAAAATCAACAAGCCCACAAGGTCTCACAATCGTGGTTTTTAAATAAAAAAATTCAGAAAAAATATTTGGGTATTACATCTATCAAACAAGATTTTTCGCATTGGCCCAAAGACAAGCCTTATGCTGACCAGATCATCGATGCTAAAGCTGAACAAAGTTTTTTCTGGGCTATGAAAATTTTGAGAGGAAAAAAAAGATCTTATGAGTCTTCGCATGGCGACTTGTCAGAAACCGAGGCCGTTATTCAAAAACTAGAGTCAAACCAGTGGCTACACTGGGATTTGTTTCCAATTACTGGAAAACCCCATCAGTTACGACTGGAGCTCAGCCGTCATGGGTTCCCGTTAGTTGGCGATGCACTGTATGGCTCAAAAATTCAAGTTGATATAATAGGGTGGCCATATTCTGGGATAGCGCTTCGAGCAGTTCAAATTGATTTTAGTGACAACGGGGTTGACCGGTTGGGTTTGCCTAAAACAATTATTCTTTAGCAGTGCTTCAGTTTTTTAATTGTGCCTTTATCGCAGGCAGACACAAATTTACAATCTCGATAAAAATGACTTTCCTTGTAGTGCCAGTATGGGTACAAAGGCATAAGACAAGACACAAGAGCACGCGCATTTTTTTCTGGGGGACATTTTGAAATTATTTACGACAATCATCAGCTTAGTTTTTTGTTCTCAAATGATGTGGGCCTCAAATTATACTGAAAAGATCATTAAAAACAACGATCTTGTTATCGTCGAAAAAAACAATCAAAACATTCCAGTGAAATACCGTCACTTAGTTAATGCTTTCGGAAAAATGATCGTTGGTTGTACGGCGACTCATATCGGTCAAGGTTACGTATTAACAGCGGGTCATTGTGTAGGTGTAGAGCAAGGTTTAATTAAAAATCAAAGTTGTTCTTCAGATCATGATATTGAATGGGGTTATAGACAAGATGCAGCCCCTTATTTGTATTCAAAATGTCTGAAAATCATTATCGCTGAAAGAAACGCTGGCATTGATTACGCACTTATTAAAGTTTATCCAGTGCCATCAGTTGCGATCGAAGTCGAAATTGACCAAGCGCCAGACTTGGGGACAATGACAACATTGTTTTCCCACCCAGAAGAGGGCCCATTGCAGTGGTCTAAAACTTGTCGCATTCAAAAGATAAATTCGACCTATTTTTCTAAAGATATGATTCATCATGTGTGTGATACAAACCCTGGAAGCAGCGGAGCTACACTGATTGCTGTGGATACGATGAAAATCGTAGGTATCCATGACGGAGGTTTTGCACCAGATGGCGTTGGTTTCAATTACGGGACGTATATTACAAACACGCCATTACCTGAGATATTAAAACAAATAGGTTTTTAATGATTTCTAAATTTTTCAAAATAGTTATTTGTTCAGTCTTATTACTTTGTGGCTGTGTCACAGCTGAAAACATCCCATCTTCAAATTTTAAAGACCAAAATTATTCTGACGGCTGGTGGCAGGTTGTTCCTGAATCTGAATTAAAAAGTTGGGAAATCCCGCCGCAAGCGGCTGATCGCAGTCAAAATGAAGTGATTTTATCAAAACGAACTGAGCTGGGTATTTTTTCAAATTTGTCGGAGGCAGTGTTTATCTTGGATCAAATTCAGTATTTTAGTTTAGAGGGTTTATGGCAGGGGATGAAATACCCTGAAAACGCAAACGATGATCGTTTTAAAGATCCAACTGTTCAGTGGCCATTTACCAGAGAACAAGTTTATAAGATGTCGGGCTTTGAATCTAAAAAAGCCGGTGATAGTGCAAACGAAAACATGAAAAAATTAGGAATTAAATGGATCACATATCGTGGTCAAAAAATTAATTATAATTCGTCAGATGAAGGCCGTGAAAAGCACTACGAAATTATCTTGCGGGCATCACGAGAAAAAGTTTTTCAAAATCCTAAAATTCAAAAACTATTAATGCAAACCAAAGGTCTTAAATTTTTCCCCGATCACAAACAACAAGTAAAGCCTGCACCGGCCTACAAATACCACGAAATTTACATGAAGATCCGTGATGAAATCAGTCCCTAAAAAAGCTATAAAACTTTATGTGCACACTAAGACTTTTCAAAAGCTAGGAAGCATTCAAGTTTTAGTAGATCAAAAATCGATCTATGCCGTTTGTTTTGCAAGTGAATTAGATTCAGTTTTAAAACGTCTAAATAAAATTTATAAAGTGATTCAAATTGAAGGTGAAAATAAAATCTCACGGGAATGCTTTAATCAAATAGAAAAATATCTTTCAAAAAAATTGAAAGCTTTTGATCTGCCTTTAAAACTTATAGGCACTGAATTTCAAAAAAAGATTTGGCAGCAACTACTAAAAATTCCCTATGGTCAAATTTCGACGTATAAACAAATTGGCCATGCCTTAAAAATGAAGAACGGATTTCAGTCTGTTGGCCAAGCCAATAAATCTAATCCAATTTGCATCATAATTCCTTGCCATAGAGTCATTTCATCATCGGGCCAATTGTCTGGTTATGTTGGTGGCAACCAAATCAAAAAAAGTTTATTAAAGCTCGAATCCTTGACATAAATCCTGCCCGAAAAACATCTAAACTAGACCAAAAGACAGTTTAATTTTGGAACCACATAAATAACTGCCACTTTATTTAAAAACCTTGAATGCTAGTTTATACGACAAAATCATTTGTTAAAAACTTCATAAGGGGGAGTTCGTGTTAAAATCACTAGGTCTATCATTATTATTATTTACAGCCGTGGCAACTGCTACACCGACATTCACACCGAAAATCGTTGGCGGTGAAAACGCAGAACAAGGCGAATTTCCATATATCGTATCTTTACGTTCGAAAAGCTACGGTCATTTTTGTGGAGCTTCTTTAGTGGCACAAAATTGGGTGCTTACAGCTGCTCACTGTGTAAAAGGTGGCAAAATTGATGAAGTTTGGGTTGGAATGCTAGATCAAAAAAACACAGCGGGTGTTGAGAAATTTAAACCGACTAAAATCATCGCTCATGAAAAATATAATTCAGGAACTTTAGATTTTGACTACGCGCTTATTCAAATCGATCAAAATTCTTCGTTCAAACCAGTAGCCTTAAATGAGACTGACATTGTTATCAACGGTGAAACAATTATGTCGATCACTGCAGGTTGGGGCGCGACTAAAGAATCAAGCTACACATTACCTAATATCTTACAAAAAGTTTCAGTTCCGTTAGTGAGCACTGATGTTTGTAATGCTAAAGCATCATACGACGGTGATATCACTGAAAATATGATCTGCGCTGGCTATTCAAAAGGTGGAAAAGATTCTTGCCAAGGTGATTCAGGCGGACCACTTGTAGTGACGGATTCAAATGGTTCTCATGTGTTAGCTGGTGTTGTGAGCTGGGGCGAAGGCTGTGCAAGAGCTAACAAATATGGTGTTTATTCAAAAGTAAGTGCTGCGATCCCTTGGATCAAAGCTAACATGCAATAGTTTGTTAAAACAAACTTGCAATAAGGCAATAAGTTTTATCAATTAGATTATAGATTTAAAAAAGCTGACGTTATGTCAGCTTTTTTTTTGTGTTACAGTAACCACTCTAAAGCAAAGGAGTCCTCATGAGTACAGCCTATCAAAGACCGTCGAATGAAAGAGGCTATTTTAAAAATGACTGGCTAGAAGCCAGATATAGTTTTTCATTTTCTAATTACTACAATCCTGATCATGTTGGATTTGGTCCGCTTATAGTCATTAATCAAGATTGCGTTCAGCCTACAAAAGGCTTTGGTTTTCATTCACATGATAATATGGAAATAATCACTATTGTGACAAACGGTGAACTTAAACATCGTGATACTTTAGGTAATGAAGCCTTGATTGCTCCAGGTATGGTTCAGTCGATGTCAGCGGGCACGGGGATTACTCATAGTGAAGTCAATAATAGTGCAGCTGAATCTTTAAGGCTTTTGCAAATATGGATACAGCCAAACAAATTAAATATCAAACCGAAGTATCAAGAGATTCAAGTGGATCAAACAAAGAAGTCTCAACTAATTTGTGTGGCTTCGGAAGAAGGTCTAAAAGGTGGAGTCAATATCCAAGCTAATGCCGATATTTACTGGACTGAATTGAAAGCACAGGAAGAAATTGAATTTAAAACCAAACGTGTCGGGAAAATTTGGATTCAAGTGATCTCAGGCCAGATCGATGTATCTGGCCATGAAATAGCTGCTGGTGATGGATTAGGTTTGGATCAAATGAAAAAGTTAAGTTTAAAATCTAAAGATCAAAGCCAATTCTTAGTGTTTGATCTAAATGACTAGTAATTAAGTTTAAGCTACTGAATTTCGACAGTAGCTATTTGACCAGTCGATTTAACAGCTTTTTGTACACCTGAGGAAATAACAGTTGTTCTGATTGTTTTTACGTTTTTATATTTATTCAGATCGATGGTGATTTTTGTTTTTGAAATATCACCTTTGCAGACCACTTTGTAGTTAGAAACAAAATCAGCATGTGAACCAGTGTATTCAAAAGCGGCTTTATCTAGACTTATCTGGCATTTTAAGTTTTTCTCAAATTGAAATATTTGATCATATTGCGACTTAAATGCGTTTTCTACATTTTGTAAAAGGCTTTTTTGTTTTTCAGTTTTAGGTTTATGTTCAAATCCAAGTAAACTTTCGGCAGGGGCAGAAAACTGAATGACTCCGTTTAACTGATCAAAAGCGATTTCAACTTCAACTATACCATGAGCATGAGCAGCATGTTCAGTTTGAGCCAGAGTATTTATTGTAGCTAGAAAAAAGAATCCTATTAGTACTGATTTAATCATGGTGAAACTCCTTGTTAGTATTGGCCAAATTGATCATCTATGCGTTTTATTGTAAAATCAAGATAACAGTGTCTAACAATTTTACGTTCCGATTTTTTTCAATATGTATCACAGTGAAACATGAAATGAAATTTTGTTATAGATATCGATTGTTTACAGAAGTATTTAAAAGTTGGCCCACTGAATGCAATAACCTAAAGTACTATGAAAACACAAATAAAAACAATCATTAAAGTCGCCTTATTAGTACCTGCTTTTATTTTATTATCAGCATGTAATAATAAAAAAAGTAACAACACAGCTGCTGTGAATACAACACAATGTATTCAAACACAGTCTGGTCAACCTGCTGACCCATCATTATGTCAACAAGGCCAATACGGCTACAGTTACAGTAATGGTTTGAATAATGGTTATAATAACCAGTACGGTCAGCAACAACAACAGTACGGACAGTATCAACGTATCCAGTGTAATGCACAAACACTTGTCTACAACAACCAGTATCAAGCTTGGGGATCATGCCAAGGCTACAACTGCTCAGGCTCTTACGCATGGGTTAATAATCAGTACGCGATCTGTATGTAGTTAAACTGATTGTTTTTATAAACTTAATTTCGTAAAAGCGTTTCACGATGAAACGCTTTTTTTTATTTCTAAACTACTTTTAATGAATTTAGGAAATTACCGATAAGACATAAGTATGGGAACTTTTGAATTAATAAACTACATTAAACTGAACTCAAGTATTGATCTGTTAAAAATAACAAAAGATCTGCTAAAGTATAAGTTTGAAGAAAACATCATTATTTTGATGGACAGCAAAGATAATTTGAAAATTCTAGGCCATAAGATCTTTAAATCAGAAGATCTGTTAACTCAATATATCGTTCAACTACCTTCGCATTACGGCTACATTTACTTTAACAAATCAAATAATAAATACTTTTCCGGCGCTAGTTTTTTTGATCGGGGTTGGGTTTGTGAGTATGATGGAGAAACCATCGCAATGACCACTGACTATTATGATCAAAATATGAGGTCGACTGATGCATACATCATTGCATACCAATTAGATTTATTCGAAGTCAGCAGTGGAATTAAAGTAGTTGTATAGGTATTGTTGCTAGTCTTAAATAGACATCGTTTAATGCTCTAGATAGAAGTTCTATCTGTTTTGACGCTTTAAGATTGTTGTATTCGTCTATGTTATCATCAAAGTAAAAAACCAGGAACTGATTTATTTTAAATTTAAAATTGCAGGATAATCCATTACTATTGTTGATATATAAAAAGACATCGACTTCTGTTTTTAATCTATTTTTGTCTTCACAAATAATAGTGAAACAAATCGACATATTTGGTTTTACATAAAAGCTGATAAGATAACTGCCTCTTTGTAATTTGTATTTGTGCTCTACTTGTTCTAAAAATTCAGATAATATTTGAAAACATATTTTTTTATTCATTCAGTCTAGCATCTGCAAGAAGTGACACCATCCTATCTTCAGTTTACAATTCATAGGCAGTTAACACAGTTCGAAAATCGGATTCTTCTGTACTTTTTAAAAGATCAATTAGATAATTATGTGTGCAAAACTACTTCTCGATAAGTCTACTCATCTTAATTTTATCCAGCCAATTTGTTTTTACAAATTGCTCTTTTTCAAAGTTTGAAGTTAAGAATAAAGAAACAGACAGTACGATTACGTTCAATCTTGGGCAAAGCACAACACAAACTATCCCCAAAGGCAGCGATGTTCGTTATATTTCGACAGAAGGCGGGACAGCTAGCCAATGTAATGGCGAAAGTCTAACTGCGCTTCAATCATCGGGTTCGAACTGTGCTTGGAATAATTTAGATGAAGCCTTAGCTCAAAATGAAGTTTCAAATCAAACAGTTAAAGTGCTGTACTTGAAGTCGGGGAAGTATGATTTAACAGTCACTGTGGCTTCCGGTTTAAAATTAGTCGGGGATTGTCAGAATCAACCGGTTATAAAAATTTATAAATCAATCGGTGCCTTTAACATCGAAATGCACCAGGCCCAAGTCGACATTCAGTGCCTGACTGTTACGGATTTATAGATTGGTGAACTGCAAAAAGATTTAAGGCTCTTGTAGCAAGCTAGGCGATCTTGTTCGTTTATTTTTTCAGCTATTTTAAAAAACTCAGAGTAAATACTCTTATCTTTGTTTTCAAAAGCATAAGCGTATATGCCACAGGTGCAGTCATTTTTACATGTTCCAAGTCTTGATTCAATAATTTGAAAATCTTTTTGAGTTAATGATTTTAATTTTTGATCAATAAAAGATCTGATTTTTTGACTAGTTAGTGAAACATCTTTAAATTCAAGTTGGCAAGTCAGCTTTGAAGTCTTGCCCTTTTCATCGAGAATCAAATCACCCATGACTAAAAGTGCGTTTGAGGCTCTTGCTAGGTTTTCAAGAGTTTCTGACCTAGCTGAAGCATTAAAAGACAAAATAAGTATTAAAGTAAATAGATTTTTCATAATTAAGGACTATAATATTCTTTACCACGAGATTCTTCAATCAGTTTGTTCAATGGCTCAATTTTGTAATTATCTTTCACGTATTTTATAAGCATGTCTGTTGCAATAACAGATTGTGGATGTACATCATGAAAAAGAATAATTCCGCGCTTTAACAAATCCACTTGTTTTCTGGCCCGATTAAAAATCGACGTTGGGTTTGGATCTTGCTGGCTCCAATCTTTCGTATCAACATTCCAAAAAATATGCAGCATATTTTGATCGGCAATCATTGTTCTAATCTTTGAGCCATTACCACCGCAGGCACCGTAAGGACAACGATACATTGTAGGTTTTTGACCGACTATTTTGGTAAAACCATCAACGGCCTGATCGATTTCTTTTTCTAATTCTTTGTTTTGACCTTTCTTTAGCAATAAACTGAGGTCTTGGTGTGAGTACGAATGGCTTGCCATATTAAAACCATTTTTTTTCGCCAATTCAGAATATTTCGGATATCGAGCTAAGTTCTGTGTTTGCCAAAAGAATGTTCCATGAACACCATGTTTTTTGAGAACATTTATCATGGCTTCAGTGTGTTCTGGGTGTGGACCATCATCAAACGTGAAGGCAAATTTTCCGTTTGGCAGTCGGTTCCCAGTGACGTTGCCTGTCCCAGAGGGGCTTGGTTCCAGCACATCGAGCACTGGACTTTGTGGAGTGCGAATATTTGAGTTTTTATTGAAATTTTTTAACTGGTCACGAAAATCAGTTTTAAAGTCTGCTTTAATATTTTGATAATTACGAAGAGATTCAGTCGAGTGTTGCAACCATTCTTTTTCGAGTTTTACATCAATTAATCGTTGTGGTCGATTTTTTGCGGTTAATAAACTTTCATCGTAAGCTTTTTGTAATTCTATTTGAGGTCTTTCTGCGTAGAAGGACAGATTAGCAATTGTGTAATCGCTTTGCTTTAAATTTTCGAACTTGCTTGCTCTAATGAAGTCTTTATTCACTGTTTCTAGTGCTTGTGATAGCACGATAGTGGCCATTCGATCACCCGAGTTGTAACCAGTCTTAATCCAATCTTTAATGTTGGTGACAGCCCAAATATTAGCTTTTTGATAAGGTGATTGTGGATCGTTCGCATGTTTCAAAGTCAAATAGTAAACATCTAGCATCTCATGTAAGTTTCTTTCAGAAAATTCCCATGCAATTAAATTTTTAGTTTTAACATTACTGAAATCTGCAAAATCTTTATTATTCATATCTTCTAAATCAACTGGATCTTTGCCGGCGTATTTATCATAAACTTGATCCAATTTTTCATCAAATTGTCCCAGCAGACCCTGTGCTATGTAGAAAAAGTTTCTTTGTCTATCCAGGTAATTGGCTATGCTTTGTGATCGTTCACCATCTGTCGGCGCAGACATCATGTTATTAAATGCATTCAGTGTTTTTTGATCGACAACATGTTCAGCGATTTCCACTGAAGCCGATTCTCTTTGCTTAAGAGTTGATGTTTGACAAGATGTAAGAATAAGTAACAGCAGTAGACATTTTTTCATCACGAAGAACCCTCTTTCATTACTGTGGATAATAACGTTTCGGTTGGATGTAAATTTTGAACTAGTCTTGATTTTATGAACGGCTAGACCTACGAAGAGCCCCGTTTGGGCACCCGTGACAATTTAAGCTTTCATTTATTTAATAGTTTAAAACTGTTTACGCTGGGCTCATATATTCGATTTAATAACCAATATACGCCAATCTGTGGCATTCAATTTGTAAGTATAAGCTGTAAGGTTCAGGTGAAAAACATGAAACTATTCATCCTTTTTTTAAATTTAATGATTTTAGTGTGCAGTGCTCAAGCGGAAACGAAACGACTTCGTCCAACGGTGTATTACACGCAAGTCATGGATATGGATAAAAAATGTTTAACTGAAGAAAAAAGAATTATTTTTTTAGATGCGAAATACATGGATGTTGGACCGCGAGCTTTACATTCTAAAAAAAACAAACCTATTGCTGCTTGCCAAAGTGTTTATAAAAAATGTGCTATTGAGGGCTCGTGCGCTTTAGTGAACAGTCGCGGTCGTAGTCTTGAACAATTAGCTGAAGAAAATATCGAAATTATTAATTACCAGGCGCAGGGTAAAAACACGGGACGGTATTATTTTTCTCATATTGATGAAAAGCAGTGTCCTTATGGTTTGGGTGTTAAAAAAATCTGTTTAGATCCATTTTTTACAGTGGCTGCTGATCTTAATTTTTATAAGACGGGTGATGTGATTTATTTGCCTTCGCTAAAGGGCGTTAAGCTGCCAACTGGCGAAGTGCACGATGGATATATGATTGTGCGTGACCGCGGCGGAGCTATAAAGGGTAGTCAGCGATTTGATTTTTATTCTGGATTTTTACCATACATGCATCCTAAAAATGTTTTTTCTGAACTAGGTTTGGCTAATGAAAAAAACAAAGAAATCTTTTTTGAAAAAGTCACTGAAGCCAAAGTGATCGAAGAAGTTCACAGACAAAGAAATTTCCCATTAGTACCTCTGGAAAACACCCAAGAAACTTTCATACGTAGTATTGCGCAGTAATTAGTTCTTTTTTTGTCATTTGTTGTCATTTCTATCCATAAAAATCATGAAATTCAGATTTAGCTGGTCTAATAGCGCATTATCCTTCAAGATATTCGTTTAGTATTTTGAAGGGCATGAGATGAAAATTAGACCACTTTTAAAAACACACTGGCTGGCATCACAAAATCCAGTGACAGTTTTTTTAGCAGGACTAAAAGCAGTCGTTTATAACCCTCGCTATAACGTCCTTCAAACTAGTTTTAGTTCATCGGTTGGAACATTGAGCGAAGGCTACAATGTTGTTTCACAGCAAGTTCAGTACAGTGATGCCGTTAAGTTAAAATCTTACTTCAAAACAACATCAACTCAGCTTTGTCATATTTTATCATCCATTGAATTTCATATGACCGATGGTCAAATTTTTAACGGTTATCAGATTTTAATTGAACAAATTGATTTATTACCAGCATTTTTAAGTCCTCTGTTTTATATCACAGACAGAAGTTGTCATTGGGAAAGATTAGAGCAACCCACATCAGAACAGCATCTAAAATTAATGAGCCATCTAGATCCTGATTGCAAAAAAGCACAAATTATAATTTTTGAAATCTTAGCTTGGGCTTTACAACGGAAGCGCCAAATGTCCGATCTAGAGGTGGGCTGCTTAGTCGAATCTGCTTTTCACAATTTGACCGATATCCAGTTTGAAAGTAAAAGGCCAGTTGTTGTCACAGTTC
>JANOOI010000351.1:0-2124 GCA_031421235.1 Bdellovibrio sp. | reverse complement strand
TCAAATCAACGATCTAAATCACCGTCGTCAATTTTTATTAAGAGAAGTTTCAACGTATATTGTTCGTTAATCTTTTACTAAGACTCTTCATCAAAACTAATTGATTCTAATTTAGGAATGAAAAACTTAATATAATCGCCTTCACGTTCACGGGTCATGCCCGCTGTTGATACGGGCCGATCCAATTTAAATTCTTCGTGAAATGTTTGAAAATTATTTGTACTGATTTTTTTATCTTCAGTTTCCACAGCGTCTTTAAATTTACGTTTGCCAGAAATGATAGCCTTATCATTTTGAATCGTAACACGTAAATTATCTTTTTCATGTTCAGGCACGTAGGCTTGAATTTCATAGCCATCAGATCTTTCGCTGATTTGGCTTCCGCGATCTTGTACTTTATAAAATGAATCTGTTCCCCGTGTCACATAATTCTGAGTCATAGCTTCTGGCTGATTGGCTTTAGTTGTTGGATTTGGCATCTTGCGCGTAGCAGCTGGCTGTCTTGATGCTTGCTGAGCCTGTTGAGAATTATCAGTTTTACCAGATCGATTGTAGGTTTGTGCAGTTTGTTTTTTTTCAGCTTGTTCGGCGCGGGCTTCTTGATCTGTTGCTTCAGTATCTGCTTTGATATGGTTAATGACTGCAGAGCTTTCTTCTTCAAGTTTGGCATTTTCATCTTTGTAATGTTGCTTTAAACTTCGTAAATCTTCTTGCGCTGATTTAGATAATTCTTTACGGCGTTCAGATTTAGTTTGTTGAACTTGACGAATATATTCTTGATTATCTTTTCGTGTGGCAATTGCATCAGACATGTACATAGTATGACAGGTTTGTCTTAAAATGAGATCCTCAAAAGGTCTAGTTTTGCTTCTGACAGTGTGGTTTTAAGAAGCTAGTGGTCCCTTTACACATCCACGTATCAATATACGATATCTCTTCATCTGGACTAAGGGTGTAAAAAGTTTTGTACTGATCTGGATCCAAAGTGCTATCTAAAGTTTTTGAGGTGCTGGTTTTTTTATTTTCAATCAGCAACGTAAATACACGGTATTCCGCAAATGCAAATTCGGTCATAAACAGACTGAGTATAAAAAACCATTTCATGTTTTATTTATCGGAAGTTATCTCGAAGGGCTTTAACTTTAGCGCCAATGATACGGTGGTTCTTATCTGAAATGCTGGTATTGACCAAGATAAAATCAATGTACGGCGACAGCAGTTTAATATTGTTTTCATCAACGCCTGAAGCTGCGCCTAAGGGGTAATCCCCAATCACGCGACGAACACGTTGGGCTTTGATGTGATCGGTAGCCACACCTGTTTTTGGCCCCGTGATTATAAGACCATCAACCCATCCCATGGCTTGTAGGGCCGATTTTTCAATGGGCTTTTTAGTGTCCAGTAGCGTTGAATATTTCATATGAATTCCGCTGACATAAAAAGTTTTTTCAGGTTTGTGTGATTCAATATCGTGAAGACTGGTTTCCGGTGCTTCACGAATTAAGTCAACTGCCGAAAAATCAGTCCAAGCAATTTGTAATTGATGCTTTTTAGCTAAGCTAAATGTTTCTTTGTAAGTCATTAGATTTTTATCAGTGCTGGTACTTGAACCTAAAAAATTTACGCCAATGATTTTATCAGGATATTTTTTCCTGACTTCAGTTAAAATTGTATCCAACTTTTTATAATCATTTGATTCATAGACGATCGCATTAGCACCGTTATTAAAAGTTTCTTCAAGATCTTTGAAGGCCTCTTCAACAGTGCCGTTAGCGTAGCCGACGACCCAAATTTGTTTTTGTGAACCGAAAGTTTTTGTGAATCGGTCCTTAGATGTCACAAATTCTTGTGCAGAAACAGCAAGACTACATAAAAAAGCAAAAGTGAAAAGAAACTGATTGATTTTCATTTAGTGTGTTTGCTGTTTGGCTTGTTGGATGTTGTTTTCGATAATGTAAAAATAAGCACGAATCAGGCGTTCACGTTTTTCTAATGACAAACAACGGACAAATTCTTGCTTATCAATCATGGATTTAAGCTGCAAAAGTTTTAACAAATCTTCTTGTAAGCGTTTTAAGTTATCTACTTGAAAAAAATCATCTTCAGAAAAATCGCTACGAAAAG
>JANOOI010000350.1:0-4952 GCA_031421235.1 Bdellovibrio sp. | reverse complement strand
ACTCTTCCGTTGTAATCATCTTTCGTAAACTGATAAATATTATCAGGTGTAGATATAACATCTGCAATTTTTGGCCTACGTTTTTGTTCTATTAGTTTCAATTGGCTCGCATTTTGTGCAAAACTGCCAAGTGAGAGAAGCATAATCAGTGTAAATACATTCATATTTTTCATCGGTAATTCCTTAGTGTTTAGTATTTCCAGTAATCATCTTTGTTGTAATATTTATTTTTAGATTTCTTATTTGCTTTAAATGAAGACCCGCCGTAATCATCGTAAATCTTAGTTTTTACCTCATATGTTAACTGATCTTTACGTGGCGTAATGACCTGGTTTTTTTCATCTGTATTTTGTAGTTTTTGCGCGAGCACAGAGAATTCTTCGACCGTATTGTACATGACAATTTTCTCTTTAAGTGCTTGTGGTAAATCTGATTTTTGAATCCAAGTCACTAATGGTCCGTAGTAGTCACTGTCTAAGAAAACAATTTTGTTAATTTGATCAAATTTTCCTGCTGATCTGACCAATGTGGTTGCAAGTTCTTTAATTGTTCCATCGCCTCCCGGGGCAAAAATAATTAATTTTCTTGAATCAATTCCTTCACCCAATAGTGCTGGAATTCTTTCTTGATAGCCAGACGTAGTGATAGTTTTAGTATGAATAGATGATGCAACATTTTTTTCAGTATCTAATGTGTGTTTTCCACCAATTGGGATACCAATAGACCTGCCTCCAGAATTCCAAGCACCTGCATTTGCAATTTCCATGGCTCCACCGGCACCACCAGTAGCTACTGAAATCCCTAACGAACCAAGTCTGTGCGCTGTCTGGTAGATAAGATTTGCAGAAAACTTATCTTCACGACTTGATCCAAAAATAACACTGCCACCGGTTTCTGCGTTTTGATCCATAACCTTTGCAAAACTAATTGCTTCATTAAGGACTGTTTCAATTGAAGTTAGGCTAAGGTTTTCTGGTGTAAGCTGCGTAAGTGGTCTGAAATCAATCACTTCATTTTTCAAACTAGTCGATTTAAATTTTGAATCCTCTGGATTTTCGATAAAAAGTTCTTTGGCCGTTTCTATTTGTTTAATAGGCTTAGCCGTGATCCCCAAATTTCGGGTTCTTTTGGTTAAATCAGTGACCCAGTTATTTAATGTCAAATTTTCGAATTGGCTTTTGGCTTTTAAAACGTGCGTAGCCAGTCCTTCAGTGAAAAGCCCAATGCCTGTAATTGAATCTGTTGAAATAACCACTGATTTCGCATCGCCTAAAATTTTCATGCGTAAATAGTCATTATTGATAACGACTGAATTTTGGTGGTCTTTAAAAGATTCATTCGATTTAGCAGAAACTGGAATACCTAATGGTCCAGCTAATTGTGAAATGTATTTGGCGTAATTCGATTCAGCGTCAAAAACAACGTAATATTTTCTTTTTACAAGCTTTTCAACAAGTATTTTTATTTCCAAAGATATTTCATAGTCTACTTTTTTAGTACTATTTACGTTGTTGCCTATAAGTAAAGTGACTTTGTTAGCTGTAGGAATTGTGTCCAGTGCGTAGTACCCAAGTAAATCTGTAATCGGAGAATTAAGTCTTGCATCTTTCATAGATTTTCTTAACATTTTAGTTGCTTCGTTGCGTGTTGCGGTTTCCAGCTGAGTTTTCTTTGCTTGCAATTCTTCCATTGGCTTCTTGAATTGTTCAATTTCTAATTTAATTTTTTCTAAATCTTTTTTGGCATTTGCTACAAGGCCCACATTTATTTCACTTTCCATTTTTTCTATACTTTTTTTATAAAATTCAACATTCAGTTTTCGGATTCGAATGTTATTAGTATAAAGTTCAATTTTTTTATCCAGTTCAGCTAAATCTTCTGCTTTCCAATTTTTAAAACCGAATCGACTTGAGCTGCCGTATGAACTAAGCAATCCAGAACTGCCCTTTCCTTTTTTCTCTAAAAACAGAATAGCTTCTTCCTTGTCTTCTTTCAGTTTAGGAAGTAATCTTTCCTCTCGTTCAAGATCAAGTTTTTCAGTTCGAAGCTTGTCTTCAGTTTCCTTTAGTTTTGGCGTTCGCAAATAATAAGGTATAAATATATTGTTGCCTTCAGCATCTCTTTCCAGTGATGTTTTTCTGAACCCTAAAGGCTTAATTTTAAATTCCAAATCTGATATTTTTGTTTCAATATTCTTTAGTTCGTTAGATTTCAAGGTTTCAAAAGCTGGGTAAGGCTCATTTGATATTAATTTTGATGATGAATAAACATTTCTGCATGACCAATTAACTTGAGCATTTACGATTTCAGAAAAACAAAGACAAAACATAATTGATGTTAAAGCGAAAGTTGTGGTTTGTTTTTTCATTAAAAACTCCCGCTGTAAATTTTTTGACAGCTGATATTTGGTTTTAAAACTGTTTTTAAATCATCACTGATTTCTTTTGCGACAGACAACACACTTAATTTGTTGTGTTGCTTAGTAATTTTGAAGGTGTCTGTCACAGCTAAACTGTCGATAGCAGGGCTGTTCAAAGCTTGTTCAGCATTTCCAGACAAATGGGTCACGACTGCAATAACTTTTGCAGCTCCTAATTTTTTTAAAAATTCTGCTACTTTTCCCAAAGTTCCGCCAGAAGCTGTTTCATCATCGATAATGGCCACTATCTTGCCTTTGACCTTAGGGCCTGACATTCCATGAAGCTTACTTTCGCCGGTCTGTAAATTTCTTTGTTTGTTCACAACAGAAACTGGAACTTTCAAATCGTCAGCGTAAAGGGTAGCATCTTTTTGAAAACCAGCGTCAGGCGATATAATCTGTTCCACATTAAGTTTTGCAAGAAACGCGTTGATCGTTTTTCTGCCCATCGTTTGTATTGTAGGTATTTTAAAAAAACCTTCAGATTGTGGGGCATGGGCTCTGACAAAGGAAATAGCATCTGTGCCAGATGTTTCAATCATATCAGCAGCTAATCGGCCAGTTACGGCTACTCCGTGCTGATCTTTTTTATCTGATCTAGCGTAAGGTAAGTAAGGTGAAACTAGAGTAATTTGTGATCCCATTTGTTTAAGTTGATGGATAGCATTTAATGACTGAATAAAACTTTTGTTATGTTCGCCAGATAATGAAGACACAAAAATAACCTTTAATTTTTCTGTTTGTGTCACTTCAAAAGCTTGTTCTAATGAATAAACTTTTAAATCTAGATTGTTAGCGATTTCTTTTGCTAATTCAGAATTTAAACCTTGATCAACAACAATTGTTTTGTTCGGCGACCCAGATTTTTTTAACTGAGATACTTGTAAATTTTTATGATTTATTTTCTGAAGTCCAGCACTGGCTAGAAGGTTTTTAACAAGTTCATTATTTATAATTTGTTTTCCATCGTGGTCAAGGACTTGAACTAATTGTGAACTGTTTGGTATATAAAGTTGAATTGATTTAGCAAAATCTGTTTTAGCTATACGTATCTTAATTAAAAGTTCCATAAATTGGTTTGAATCAAGTACTTCAGGTGAAAGTATAGTGATATTTTTTTGTGAAACATTGTCGATGAAGCGTACAAAAGTGTTCCCATTTGCAAATTCGCGTGTATCTGTTTTAATTATATTAATTGCTTTGCAGTTCGCTGTTTTACAAAATTGTTCTTTAATTTCATTTTCGTTAGAATTTCTAATATATAGTATAGACTTCTCTGTTTCTGAGTAGCACACATTGCTCGTAAGCAGCACTGTAAGGCTTAGGATAAAAGGCGCCAAGATTTTTGACCTTAATATATGTTTTTTATTGAATGATACATTTCTCATGTATGAGTTCTATTTCAATTAGCGTTCCATTAGCTACAATCAGATCATAATGAGACAGTTCTGTCGTCCAGACCCTGACGTTAGGGCTCTAATCAAATCAATGATGTCTGAAGTTTTTCAGATCTTCATGTTTTTATAAAATCACTGTCAAAAGTTTTTACAGATGTAAAGCGATAATCAGATTAATAATTATGTAAAATCTCTATTTTACATATATGCGCATTTAGTAACAGTTTTTATGGCAGAGTTTTTGAATAGTATAAATTTAGATAACAACTCAAGGAGCTTTTATGAAATTAGTTACAATCATGTTTTTAGCAAGCGGTCTTTCGTTACAATCTTTCGCTGGCCCCAGTAAAGATGTTAGAGACTATTCATTAAGAGTTCGAGAAGCATCGATATCTTTTAGTAAATTAGCAAAAGAAGCTCGTGGAAATAAAGATGTTATCGCTAACGATACAAACTTTAAACAAATTGTAGATTCATTTAATATAGAAGCAAAAGACCAAGCAAGGCTTGCGCAAGCAGTCGCTGACGGCAAAACTAACATCATAACAGCGATGTATGCATCCGTAGCAGCTA
The DNA here is from genome assembly GCA_031421235.1 of Bdellovibrio sp. Classification (GTDB taxonomy): domain Bacteria; phylum Bdellovibrionota; class Bdellovibrionia; order Bdellovibrionales; family Bdellovibrionaceae; genus Pseudobdellovibrio. The sequence continues at coordinate 563 of JANOOI010000350.1, read as the reverse complement.
AACAGCTGATTGAAACAAATAAAGTTGAAAACCAAGATATGGACAGTGGTATTTTAAACTTAGTAAAAGTTGCTTCAGTCTCTGGAAAAGGAATGTCATCAGATAAAAATCTTAATTTAAGTGCTGACGAAATGAAATTAGCAACTGGTGCATTAAAAAAGAAAACTGAATATACAATCGACATGCTTTCATGGTCAAAGGACGATGCCGCACTTCATATAGCTGTGATGAATAAAACAGCCGAGATTTACAAGAACAATAAAATTACTCCTGAAGAAGCATTAGTTTTGGCAATAATGGAAGTCAAAGGCGTTGACCGGGATGCTGCTCTTAAAATTGTTAAAAAACTTAATGATTGCGTTTAAAAAATCTAACTAATAAGAGGGATTAATTTTCCCTCTTCATCTAAATTTTTCAAATCGGTGTAGCCACCAATCAGCTGATCATTAATCAAAATGATCGGCACTGTGGACCAGCCTGTTTTATTTTTCCAGTTCATAATTTCATCGGGTTTGTCTGTAAGATCAATAATTTCAACTTTAATTCCACGGGCTTCAAAAAAA
>JANOOI010000349.1:0-2739 GCA_031421235.1 Bdellovibrio sp. | reverse complement strand
TTACGCCATGACTACAACCTATCTATACTTGCACCACTTCCGAAAACCAGATAGGTCCTTTTCCTAAATTAAAGAATTAAAAATCTGCGTTTTCGGAATATTTGAGCTTTTCGGATCTCAGATCTTATATATTGATCGTTGAAGTTTTTAAATGGGCTTGGCCATTGCAAAATCCTTTTGCGTCAACAAACAAAAAGGAGAACGTAAAATGAACAGCAAAATGAATAACAGTACAAAAACATCAAACAAACCCATCAGGCCACTTCGCAAGACACTTATAGGTCTATGCAGTCTGGCTATCTTACAAACAGCATTTGTAGGGTGCTCTGAAGCTTTATCAACAAAAAATGAAAAAGTAAGATCATCAGGACATGTGACAGTGCTCGACGAAAGCGCATGGGCCAATGAAACTGAACAATTCAGTGATTCAGGTCTTATAAAATCAAAAGTCTTAACACCAGCGGGAAAAGAAAAAGCAACGGCTATACTTCGCGAAACTACGTTAGAATCTTTGAACCTACCTTCGTATCTGAACGTGAATGCTTTTACTGTTCGATCAAAAGGAAATGTCAGAACAAAACAAGCCATTTATTTCGCACCAAAGTTATATTTTTATCAAAAAGCCGACCGTGCCCATGTCAAAGCCAAACAAGTTGGCGATAATGTGCTGATCCCACTTCATGCCATTTTAGTGGATGGGTTATCTGAAAATGTTCCAAGCTCTGATGGTATCTCGACAATAAAATTACCGCCGTCATATTTAGTGAACATAAATGCCATTAAAAATGCTATGGCAGAAAGAAACTATGACCCTGATGTTAGCTTTGGTCCGCTTGATGGTTGCCCACAGTCCTTCAAAATTACTGTGGCCAATGCTACTTTTGATGTAACACCGGAATCTTTAAAAGATGGTGATCAGTGTAATATAAACAGACCGTTTACATTAAACTTAGTCGTCCCAAAATCACAGGCTGATTATATTATTAATGAAGCTTTATATTATCATCAGTTAGATGCCTCAGTGACGTTTCAAGTTAAAGTGGGCTATGTCGATGCTGATGTAAGAATTCAATTAGATCGTTCAAAGATCTTTGAAAAATTACAGGTTTCTTTATCTGGAAAAAAATCGCCCTATGCACAAGTTGATGTCAAAGCAACAATACAAAAAGTTATTCAAAACGAAACTTTTAATTTATTTATTAAGGGCGATCGCACAGATGTAGTTAACCAATTAATACAAGCTGCATATGATTCGTTTGTTATACCTTTTGAATTAAAACCAGGACAAACAGCACCACCAGAATGCGCAGCCACAGCAGCAGTTTGCGTGAATATCAGTTATGAAAAAAATACTGAAAACAGAAATCTAGAAATTTCATATCAACAGTATTCAACAACATTAGCCGGACAAAATGTGATTAGTACAGCAAAGCCACAGCAAATTTTGTTTCCTGAAGTTGTTTTTCAAAGCAGTGATGATACCAAAGGAGCTTACATCGATAACCGTGAAAACCAGCAAAATGAAAGAAACTTACTGGTTACACTAAACCCGAAATCAATTGTCGAAATTGAAATGTTTGGAACTAAAGCGCAAATTGATGATACAGAAAAATCAGTTGATTTGAGTATAAGTTCAAATGGTGGTTGCGTTGAACGTGATTACACAAATCGATGTAAAAGGTCAGTTTATAACACTTATGTTGGTCGAAGCTATTCAGGGCCAAAAATGACAGAGGCTAAAGCCGCTGCCGGTAATTTAATTGGTCAACCCGGCGCACAGTTATTTTTAAAATTTGTTAAATCAGATGGTGAAGTTGTTCGATGTAGTTTCAATCAAATGAGTGCAACTGGTTTAGGCGACAGATACATTATTAAAATTCAAAATTCACCAGGCTGTCAGATTTTTGCTGATGAGAACAACAAGAATGAACAAGTCAGCGCTTCATTTATTAATGAATTACGCGACAGCAAAACAGCAATGGTTATTGGTGATGGAAATCCATTCAACTATACAGATCATACATCACTGCAGGATGGAACTCCCCCTCATGATGGAAGCCATTTAGGTGGATCACAACCTAAAATATTAACTGAAGCAGTTCGTGCGATTTTACTAGAAATTAAAGTCTACGTTAGAAAATATGACCTGACTCAGTACAACTAATTTGCTGAGCTAGCTGTCTAGTTATCTGTGATGACCCAACTATTTTAACTGATAGTTGGGTTTTTTTTGACAGTGGATAATAATTTTTTTGCTAGTTGATTTTTTAATTAAAATATAAAAAGGATTTAAACATGAGAAAACTAATTTGGATAATGACAATGATTTTATTGGGGTATTCTTTCGAAAGTAGCGCCAGTGTTTGTGTAACTGAACAGACGACTTACAATACTGAATATAATTATAATATTACTTCAGATGAAATACGCTGCCAGCAACTAAAAGTAGTTCAAGATGGTTTAACTGTTCTTTCTATCGCAACCGATGCTGGCACTTTATATGCCGCCTGCTCTGGCCTGGGCACACCTGTGGCTGTTTATTTAGGTATAGCTGGCCTAACCGTACAAACTGTTAAGTTCGCCGTAAGCCAACTACCCTGCCAGCCTGAAGCCGATGTTTTACTAATCGATCAACTTGTTAAAGAGAATGTGTGTCAAGAGCTGGAGAAGAGCGGGCTGAAGTGTGGGAGGTAGATTTCAGGCAGTTGTTGATGGTGATTTGTAGAAGGCTATTGTTGA
>JANOOI010000348.1:0-6006 GCA_031421235.1 Bdellovibrio sp. | reverse complement strand
CAATTTTGTGGCCCAACCTGATATGACTTTTGATGAATTGATTCAATTTACGGCTAGATCGAATGATGTATCTAAAATTGCAGTTTTTGACAAAAAAAACCAGGAATGGAAAGACATTTATAGCATTCCCCAAGTTGTAGCTAAATTAGGAATCACACGACGTAAAGGTCAAAGAGTCCCCATCTTAGCTCAGTTCACAGGGACAAAAGCTTTTGATAAAAGCCAAATGACCCAAAAAGTAATTACCATCAGCGTGGGTGGAATTGGAATTACAGATAATTTTGATTTAAAACTGGGTGAAGTTATCAAAGGGCAGCTGACAAGCCCGCATTTTTATTCCCCTATTACTTTAGAAGCTGAAGTCACTTATTCGGGCCTAGATGGCTATGTGGGACTTAAATTTGTCCATATAAATGATGAAGGCAAATCTTTAATTACTGATTACGTCAGGAAATTTGTGAAAGATCAACCCGAGTAATCAATCTCTGTAAACGCTCCGCGAACGGCTAATGTAGAATCTCTTTTTCCTTGAAATCCAAGACGTGGAATTAATCTAAAACCGTGCTTTTTTAAAACTTGTTTTAAAACGCCTGTGCAAGCGTAAGTTGTAAAAAGACAATCTGGTTCTGCCGCTTGATTTATAAAATCATCTAAAAAATCTTCTTTCCATAAAGGATGATCTGTTTTTTGGCTAAAAGCATCGAAAGCTATGTAATGAAATTTTTGCGCACTGATGTTGGTGTTATTTAATTCTGTTTTTAAATCGAGCTTAAATTTTAAATGATCATTTTTAATAACAACTTTCATCAGCTCAAAAAGTTTATTTCCATCGTAATTATTAATCTCACAGACTGATTGAAACATCTTTCGATGAATTGAGTTTTCAGCAGGCTTGTCGAAAAAATCTTTAAATTCTTCAATCAGCACTGATTCTTTTTCGAAACTTGTAATATGCACGTTATTAGAAAAATTTTCTTTTTGTAGTAATCCCACTAAAGATATTTCAATATAACCTAAACCTAACCCCACAATAGCTATATTAAGTTGTTTTAAATCTTCAAAAGGCCATGCTTTAATGGTTTTTTTTAAGGGCTCTATGTAAATATAAGATGTTTCAGTGGCTGCGCCCCCCGAATGGTGCATGGATTCTAGTTTGTCGCTTGAAGACGTTTTTAAGCGCAATGTAGGGCTTTTATCTGAAGTTAATTCAGCCGTGAACAACGATTGCAGGGGTTCGCTTAAGATCAATTGATTATTGTCGTCATTCATTTTATACCCAATTCATGGAAAAAGGCTGGCGGGGTTTACCGTATCACACGATTGCAGAGCACTACAAAAGAATCTTTGGCGAAAAAGTCTATAAGATTCCTGTCACTGCGGTCGATGACTGTCCCAATCGGATGGGTTTAAAAGGCATGAAAACCTGCAGTTTTTGTGATGTCTGGGGATCAGCTGCCCGTGAAGAATCTTTTACGATGTCTTTACGTGAACAAATCGAGAAATATCAGGTTCAAATTGGTGAAGAATATAATTCAAAAAAATTTCTTATTTATTTTCAAGCCTACACGAACACTTTTACAAAAGTATCTGGGCTTCGTGAAAATTTTGACACAGCTTTATCCTACCCATTCGTAAAAGGTTTTGTTGTTGGTACCCGCCCTGATTGTTTATCACCTGCCGTGCTGAACTTATGGCAGGAATACAACCAAAAATCATTCGTAGCTGTTGAATTAGGTGTTCAAAGTTTTTTTGAACCGCATTTAATTCATATGCGCCGTGGCCATACGGCAAGTGATTCTTTAAAAGCGATTCATAAAATTGCCGATACAACGTCTGTTGATTTAGGAATTCATTTGATCTTCGGGTCACCGGGCGAAACATTAGAAGAAATCAAACAAACAGCTTTGATTTGTAATGATTTACCGATCACTAATATAAAACTTCATAATTTGCATGTTCTTAAAAATACCCAATTGGAAAAAGAATTTTTAGCTGGTGAATTTCTACCGATCGAACGTGATGAGTACACCGAGCGTGTTAAAGTATTTTTATCTTACCTTCATCCTCGTATAGCAGTTCATCGTTTAGCTGCTTTTGCTTCACGCTGGGACGAATTGATTTCTCCCCGATGGACGTCTGATAAAATGGGGACACATCAGTTTATTATTGATGAACTTCGTAAAGCTAAGAATTATCAAGGCTGCCAGCTTCATCTACAAAATGAAGATGACAAGTTTTTATTTGAGAAAATGCGGCTTTCTGTTGAGCGAATTGAGATCAAAATTCAGTCAATTTAAGAATCTGAAATTCTTAAATCATTTGCTCTATTAAATTATAAAAATACCCCCATTTTTTTGCTCTTGACACTGATTCTCGAGAGAGAAAACCCACCAGACATTAGTTTTGTTTTTCTTCACTTTTCGCATAGCGCATGCTGACAAATTAGGCATAGGTCCAGAAAAAAATGATTTTTTTTAACCCAAATGAACAATTTTATTTGATTCTTTAAATAAATTACCTCAACCTTATTTTAAGAACAAATCGGCCTTATAGGATGAGGCTCAGAATCGCACCACTAGATATAGTAGTTTTGGCAAAACCAAGACGACTTTAAAGTGAATGTTGAGATTGGCTATGATCGGTCAATCACTTTTATCTTGATCAAAATTAAACTAGACCTAAGATGCTCTAGGTTTTGAATGACCTTAATGGTTTATTCAATCCTGCGGTTTTCTTTTATTTTCTGAGGGGAAAATGTCAATGACGACAACAAATACAGTAAGCACGAATGCAAACGAAAACTCACAGTCAAACACACAGAACGCACAATCTGGTAATTACAATTCTCATGTTATGAGAGTTAAAAAACGTGATGGAACTCTTGAACCAGTTGACGTGACCAAAATCGTCGAACGAGTCAACCGTTGCGGACAAGGTTTAACCCAGATTGACCCTTTGCGTGTGGCTACAAAAGCTATTAGTGGTCTCTATGATGGGGCTTCGACAAAAGAACTTGATAATCTTTGTATTCAAACAGCGTCTTTATTAATAGGCGAAGATCCAGAATATTCTAGGCTCGCTGCCCGTTTACTTTCAACATACGTTGATGAAGAAGTTAAATCACAAAAAATTGGATCTTTTGCAGATTCAGTTCAGTTCGGTTTTAACAATGGTCTATTGTCTGAAGACACTTTAAAATTTGTTCAAGCTCATAAAGCTGAACTATGTGCGGCGATCGAACACTATAAAACAGATCGTTTTGAATATTTTGGATTAAGAACAATCTATGATCGTTATTTATTAAAAAACCCGACTTCACGTCAAGTTTTTGAAACTCCTCAGTATTTTTTCATGCGTGTAGCATGCGGTCTTTCAACAAGCCCTGCTGAAGCTATCGAATTTTACAAATTAATTTCGTCACACGACTATATGCCATCGACACCGACTTTATTTAACTCAGGAACTTTACGTCCGCAAATGAGTTCATGTTATTTACTTGATTCTCCGGCTGATGATTTAAGAGCTATTTATGACAAATACACTGACATTGCTCTATTATCTAAATTTGCTGGTGGTATTGGTGTGGGATTTTCACGAGTTAGATCACGTGGATCACTCATTAGAGGTACAAATGGTCATTCAAACGGAATTATCCCTTGGTTAAAAACACTGGATTCATCTGTAGCTGCTGTTAATCAAGGTGGAAAACGTAAGGGTGCTGCTTGTGTTTATCTTGAAACATGGCATGCCGATATTGAAGATTTTTTAGAACTTCGTGATAACACCGGTGACGAAGCAAAACGCACGCATAATTTAAACATGGCAAACTGGGTTCCAGATTTATTCATGAAACGTGTTGAAACAGATTCAATATGGTCTTTATTCGACCCAAATATTGTTCCACATTTTGTTGATATTTACGGTCCAGAATTTGAAAAGGCATACGCTGAAGCTGAAGAAAAAAAGATGTATGTTAAACAAATTAAAGCACGAGAACTTTATTCAAGAATGATGAAGACTTTAGCGCAAACTGGTAATGGTTGGATGACATGGAAAGATGCATCTAATATGAAAGCTAATCAAACTGGCGAACCAGGAAATGTCATTCACTTATCTAATTTGTGCACAGAAATCCTAGAAGTGACTTCTAAGGATGAAACAGCCGTTTGTAATTTAGGTTCTGTGAACTTAGGTAGACACATTGTAAATGGTCAGCTTGATTTTGATAAATTAGCTAAAACGGTTCGTTTAGCAGTGAAATATTTAGACCGTGTTGTCGATATTAACTTCTACCCGATCGATACAGCAGGGGCATCAAATAACCGTTGGAGACCAGTTGGTCTTGGCGTGATGGGCTTGCAAGATGCCTTGTTTCAATTAAATTTACCTTTTGATTCTGCTGAAGCACAGGCTTTATCAGCTAAAATTCAAGAAGAAATTTATTTTAATGCTTTAACTTCAAGTGCTGAACTTTCTGAAAAATTAGGCGCTCATGGAAGTTTTGCTGAAACAAAAGCGGCTAAAGGCCAACTTCAGTTCGATCTTTGGAATGTTAAACCAACACAACATGAACGTTGGAACAATCTTAAAGCTAAAATACAAAAAACAGGTTTACGTAATTCATTAATGATTGCAATTGCGCCTACTGCAACTATTGCTTCAATCGTAGGTTGCTATGAAGCTATTGAGCCACAGGTGTCAAATTTATTTAAACGTGAAACATTGTCTGGTGAATTTATGCAAGTGAACAAATACCTTGTCACTGAATTGAAAACTCGCGGTTTGTGGAATGAAGATATCCGTAATGAAATTAAAATTCACGAAGGATCTATTCAGCATATTGATATAATTCCGGATGATGTGAAACTTCTTTACAGAACAGTTTGGGAAGTTCCAATGAAATCGTTGATCGATATGGCCGCTGCCCGTGGTGCTTTTATTGATCAAGCACAATCACTGAATTTATTTTTAGATGCACCAACAATTGGTAAATTGTCTTCAATGTATATGTATGCATGGAAACAAGGAATTAAAACGACGTATTACTTAAGATCTCGTCCCGCGACTTCAATCGCAAAAACGACTGTTAAGAAATCGTCGACTTCAACAGTTGAAGCTATGTCATTTAACGGCTTACAAACAGCTGCTGAAAAACAAGCTGATACAGAAGCTAAAAAGCAGTATTCTGAATCAGAAGTGATTGCTTGCAGCCTTGATAACCCAGAAGCCTGCGAAGCTTGTCAGTAAATTTAACAACTTAAGTAACGGTATAATTATCGGTATAAGTAATGTCTGAAAAATGAAACGGAGATCATTATGATATTAGATCCAGGATTTGATTTAACTTTAAGACCAATGAAATATCCATTATTTTACGAAATGTATAAAAATGGAATTAAGAACACATGGACAGTCGAAGAAGTTGATTTTTCAACAGACTTAGCTGATTTACATTCTAAAATGACTGCATCTGAAAAACATTTGATTCACCGTCTGGTAGCTTTCTTTGCCACAGGTGATTCTATTGTTGGTAATAATTTAGTTTTAAATTTGTACAAACATATTAATTCCCCAGAGGCTAGACTTTATTTAAGTCGACAACTTTATGAAGAGGCCTTACACGTCCAGTTTTATTTAACGTTGTTAGATAATTATATTCCAAATCCAGATGAAAGAGAAAAAGCGTTCTCTGCCGTAGAAAATATCGTTTCTATTAAAAAGAAAGCTGATTTCTGCTTCAAATGGATGGATTCGGTTCATGATCTTGACGAACTAAGAACAATTGAAGATCGCAGAAAATTCATGATGAACTTAATTTGTTTTGCGACGTGTATTGAAGGTCTATTTTTCTTTGCAGCATTTGCATATGTTTATTTCTTACGTAGCAAAGGATTATTACAAGGCTTAGCTTCTGGAACAAACTGGGTTTTCCGTGATGAAAGCATGCACATGGCTTTCGCACTTGAAGTGATCAATACAGTCAGAAAAGAAGAACCAGAATTATTC
>JANOOI010000347.1:0-9899 GCA_031421235.1 Bdellovibrio sp. | reverse complement strand
GCTGTAAAACACACCTATAGGCGGATCAGTCAATGAATTACAAGAAACTAGGGTTTTACTTCATGACATTTATATTGATGAACTTCAGCATTTTAGCAAACGCTTATGCCGCTGTTATACAGAATAAAAGCATCCAAAAAGGTGAAGTTTACTTTCGAAAACAAGCTGAAAAGTCGCAAATCAGTTTTATAGAGGGTTTAAAAAAACCGCAATCAGATATTGAATACCTTCTATTAAGACAAGAAAAAATGGTGAACTTTCAAAATATTCCTGAAAAAAATCTTCAGTATTTTGATTTTAATGCGCTTACTCAGTCAGTTGTTCGTTACATTGGAAATCTAAAAAGAAATTACAGTTTGTCGTTCAAGCCAGTACAAAGAAAACAAATTCAATATCAATTTTATAGTCTTAGTCAGGCTATTAAAAAAGCGAATCAGTTGCATTTAAATATACAATCCGATCAGTTTGATAAATTACATGACTTGTTAGTTAGTCAATCAACAAGCTTGTTTTATCTATCGTTCAAAGAACGAAACAATCATGATTTATTTTGGGTCACATATTTTCTAAGTGAAGTTGGTTATCCGATGGATTTAACGGCGAAGTTTTTAGTGCAATTAGAGCCCCGTCGTCATCTGACTTTGAACCAACGATTAGGGTCACAATTGGCACGTATTTCATTAACAAAAGGGGTTGAGCTTAATTCTGTAACCGTGACACAGCTTGATCAACTTTTTGATTGGTCTGTTCAAGATGTAACCAATGAAATTGCGATCCAAAAAATGCAAAAATTATATCTAAAGCAATTGCAAACACATGGTGCTCAAGACAAAGTGAAAGCCGTTAAAAAACAACTCGCTTCTAATTTGTTATGGCAAGAGACAAAAAATGTTGCGACGAATCCATTAGGGTTTTTTAAGTATTTACAGTTTTTAATCGGATATATTTTTATCGCTTTACCTTTAGAATACATTTTGATTATCGTATCGGCATTGATATTTCTTGTTCAGTCACCCAATGTTTTAACATTCGAAGAAAAAAAGAGAAAAAAACTTCATCAAAAAGTTTGGCTGATGTTCACAAAATCTTACATGGGTAATAACGTGCCATTTTTCTCGAAAGTGGCTGCTTCGTTAGTTTTATTCGGTGTAGGTCTTTATTTTAATTCGGCCAAAAACTTCGTAGAATCGTTAATGGCCAATTTTTGATAGGGTCAGTTTTTAACAAGATCAGGTTTTAAGGCGTAGGGCCGATTGGTCCAATTCCCACGCTGCCAAGAACACGGTAAGGATTGTCAGCAAAATCTAATAAATAAAGAAACGGTTCAATATTTTTATTAAACACAGGTTGAATCACTGAAGCACCTGGGTAAAATCCGCCACCACCAAAATCGTTTCCTGCGGGATCAAGTTCAAAAGTAAATGAAATTATTTTGTGTACACCATATGACCAGTCAGTTGTATCACCGCTCGCAATGTAAAGTTCTGAACTTTGCTGAGGTGTATATTTGTTCCATTCAGCCATTTTCTGAGCCATCACTTCATGAACATCTTTGTCACGAGCCACTTCAATGTCTGCGTATTTATGACCCCATGGAAACAAAATTAATTTTGAATAACTATGAACTGATAAAAGTATCGTGATGTTGTTATGGCTTTCAACATAGTTTTTAATGGCTTGAGTTTCTTTTTCAGAAAATGGCTGAGTTCCCTTATAAGTGTCGTTCGAAGGACTGCTCGAAGATCCGCCTGTACCCCATTGGAAACCGTAATTACGATTCAAATCAACACCGTAAGTTCCATCATTATTTTTTGCGCGATTTTTTCTCCACATTTTATATTTACCATCTTGGATGTCATATTCCATTCCATCTGGATTTACGACAGGGATGATGTGGATATCTCGGGAATTAATTAATTTCACGATACGAGGATTCTGTGCATTGTATTCTTTAACTAAAAACTGCGCCAGCATGATTGGCATCTCTACTGATAGATGTTCTCTTGCGTGGTGACCACCCATATAAATGACAGCCGGTTTTTGATCGGCTTGAGCTTGATCTGTCGTAATTCTTAAAGCCCAAATGTCGCGATTTTCAGGAGTTTTACCAATCGAAGTCATTTTAACAAACGTTGGATTTGCATTGGCTAACTGAGTAATAGCGTCTGTCAGCTCAGCATAATTATGAAACGCAGAATCAGCAGATGGGTAATCAAGTTTGCCTAGTTTTTCAGCGAATTGCATTTCTTCTTGCAGATTAGAAGCAGCTAAAAGCCAGCCTTTGTTTTTAATTTTTGTAAGTTCGACATCACTTCCGTAAGCAATGACGTAATCGTCTTGAACGATTTCAATATTGACGCCCATGTCAGCTATCACTGAACGCTGAAATTTATCTTTCGCAGCAATTTTCAACCAATAGTAGTTTTGTGATTCAGATTGAACTTGGACTGAAGAAGTCCCAACGATCGCGAAAATAGCTAATAAAAAAACCAACGTAAATTTCATAATCCCCTCCGTGGAAACCTGCTCGAAAACAGACTTACTAAATTCACGGTAGCATGAGGAATGAGGATGTTAAATTAAAAGCAATGCAGCATAAAAGAATTAGCGATTAAGAACGTAGTTAGCTAGCTTATCTTGAAGTTCATCTTTGTTTAGGAACTGCACGCCAACACTAGGGCCCTTTGACCAAACAACTTCGCAGTCCACAACATGAATTTTGTTTAGACTTTTTAGACGTACCGTCACACGGGCTAAATCACCTTTTTTAAAGCTGCCGTTGGCGTTCATAACTTCAAATAAAGCACCACTACGCGATAGATTACCCATTTTAGAAAGTATCCGACCAGTTTTACCGTAAATTTCAATATGAGCTAATTCTTGGGTCGTATATCGTTGCGAAATTTCTGCGTTGTTGTTGTTGTTTTGCATAATGATCCCCTATAAACATGAACATATATACAGTATAGATCGGTTTAATTAGGTTCAAAATTTAAATTTATATATTCTTTTTTATGTCTAAAAGTTTTACGTTTTAGACCAAACTTCGTAGGTGATTTCAGGATGAATGTGGCTTTTTTCAGAGGAAAACAGCTTAAATTTCTCGTGAAATGATTGTGGATAATAAGTATCGCCATCAAAGTTTTTATTGATACGTGTTAGATAAATGCGATCTGTAATATTTAGACTTAGTTTGTAAATTTCTGCACCGCCCACAATCATAATATCTTCAGATTGGGGGCTCATGTTGGCATGAGCTTCATGAGCTAGTCTTAAGGCGTGATCCAACGTCGTGGTAAATTGAACCTGGGGATGATTTTCGTAATCTGCAGGGGGTGCCTTACGACTGATCACGATGTGATGACGTTTCGGTAAAGGCTTACCTAGTGAATCAAAAGTTTTTCGGCCCATGATCATGACTTTATTTAGCGTTTGAGTTTTAAAATGCTGCAGATCTTCCGGATAATGCCACAGAAGTTGATTATCTTTTCCGATCACATAGTTTGCGCCAACAGCAACAATTTGTGAAAAAATCATCTTATACTGCTACTTCAGCTTTGATAGCAGGATGTGGGTCGTAATTAACGATTTCGATATCTTCATATTTAAAATCGAAAATATTTTTCACATTTGGATTTAGTTTTAATTGGGGCAGTGATTTACATTCTCGTGAGAGTTGTAATTTAACTTGTTCGAAATGGTTCGAATAAATATGTGCATCACCTAAAGTGTGAATAAATTCACCGACTTCTAAATCGCAGACTTGGGCCACCATGTGGACTAACAAAGCATAGCTGGCAATATTAAACGGTACGCCTAGAAAAATATCCGCACTTCTTTGATATAGCTGACATGATAGTTTTCCATTAGCGACATAAAATTGAAAAAAAGCGTGGCATGGTGGCAAAGCCATTTTTTCAATATCAGCAGGGTTAAAAGCAATAACTAAAAGTCGTCGTGAATCTGGATTCTTTTTTATTTCATTAATCACGTTTGTAATTTGATCAATCGTTTGGCCGTCGGCAGCTTCCCACGATCGCCATTGTTTACCGTAAACTGGGCCTAAATTTCCGTTCTCATCAGCCCAATCATCCCAAATAGAAACTTTATTGTCTTTAAGGTATTTAATGTTAGTTTCACCTTTTAGAAACCACAGCAGTTCGTGAAATATAGAACGCGTATGAAGTTTTTTAGTCGTTAAAAGTGGAAAACCTTTTTGCAAATCAAAACGTAATTGATATCCAAAGACACTGACGGTGCCTGTTCCTGTACGATCGGACTTAACAGAGCCATTGTCTAAAACGTGTTTTAATAAATCGTGATATTGTTTCATAGAGGGGAGGATCCTATAAAATAAATTATTTATTTTTCTGCTTCTTTTTTTTGTTCTTCTTATTCTTTTTATCTTTCATTTTTTCTTTTTTGTGTTTTTTCTTAAGCTGGCGCTTCAATGATTTTTTTGAAGACTCGGCTTTTGGGGGCACAACCTTGGTTTGCTCTCTTGTTGGTGGAGCAATAGTGCCAATGATATCTTCTTCAAGCGAATCAGCAGAAATTGGATCTTGAGAACTGTCTGGCTGAGAAAAGGCCAAACTACAAAATAAAAAAAATGGAATAAAGTATTTCATATGTAACCTTTACTGAAAATTCTGAACTTGTGCGATGAACGGTAAATTTCTGTAATAGCCTTGATAATCTAAGCCATAGCCGACAACAAATTCGTTTGCGATTTTGAACCCAACATAATCTAACTTGCAAGGGACCTTCAAAGCCTCAGGTTTTTCTAGCAGTGTCACAGTCGTAACTGAAGCTGGTTTTCTTGATTCAATTGATTTTTTTAAATAATTCATTGTCAGGCCCGTATCGACAATGTCTTCCACAAGAATCACATGTTGGCCTTCGATCGGTGTTGATAAATCTAATGTGACTTTAACCTCACCTGAAGAAGACGTTTCACCGTTATAACTAGAAACTCCGAAAAATTCACAGGTCATATCGGTGTTAATTTGGCGAATAAGGTCTGAATAAAACAAAAACGAACCTTTTAAAACACAAATCGCGACAACTTTTTGTCCTTTAAATTTGGCTGTTAATTCTTCGCCTATTTGTTTTACTTTTTGCTGAATTTGCTCTTCAGAAATGTAGGATTTAATATTCAAATTTTTTGGGTTCATAGAATCTCCGTTGGTATAACTCTTCTTCATTAAGCCCTTTTTCTTTGCCCCAGTAAAGCCCTAACGCCTATACTAAAACTGCTTAAATTTGCTACAATGTTGACAATCTCTATTAGATTAGTCCTGGCTTTGAATTTCAATGAGAATTGCGAATTCAGTTTTTTCATTTTTGAAATCAACTGATTTAAAAATATTAAATGGTGAAACGTTATGAAGCTGGTTTTTAAATTCGAATTCACTTAATAAATTACGTCCATTAACTAATAACGTCGAGTTCTTGACAGCTTCAAAATTGAACTCGAAAAGAGTGGTCAGTGATTGATAACTACTTTTGGAAAGTTTAATATCAACACTGAGCAAGTCTTTTGTTTTTTTCTGTGATTTTACATCAAGCTGTAACCCTGCTGCATCCTGTTCGTTGGAGCGATTGTTGCCACTCCACTGTGAAAAAATTTGTTCAATTTCAGCTTTGTCGTTTGTGCTTTTCAGAGTCACGAATGGAATATTTATTTTTTTCATCAGATCAGGAATGCTAGCTGCTTTGATGCCAGAATCAGTCAGTAAAAAATTTTGACTTTGTGCGTACAGAAATAAATTATTTAAGAATTCGCGATCTATTTCGATCATCAATATTTTTATTCCAATTGTTTGGGTTTTAGCAACTGTAGACGACGCAGAAGCTTGGCTTCGTTCTGAATTTGTGTTTGCAAAACCATCAACCTGTTGTTGGCTGGTGGCTTCAATAACCACTTCTGCGGGGGGGCTAGATAGGGGATCATCAATTTTTTCAATTTGATCAGAGGTTTCTGTCAGTTCGGCTTCGGTGGTGTTTGGTACGGATAAGGTTTTAAAACGATTTATTCTTTGCACCCATTGTTGCGGCTGATTGGTATTCACGACAAGATGGGCCACTGAAGCGCCAAGGACAAGAACGAACAAGAATTGAAAAAGCCCACTTTTAAGTAATTTTTTATGAACAGGCAGATTTGCTGGCTTAAACGATAGCATATCAATGCCACATTGAGCGCAGTATTGATCCTGTGGCTGACTAAAATTACATTTTGGACATCGAACAAGCATGATTAAGTTTAGTAGATTCTTTCTTGACCGACAATTTATGGAATTCTAGACTCACACTAAAGTCTAGTTTTTAGACGATTAAATAACCGGAGATGACCTTGAATCACCACATTCCAGTGCTCGCTGAAGAAGTTATTAGCTCATATGATAATTTCGTAGAAAAAAAAGATCTCGTTTACTTAGATTTAACTTTCGGTCGTGGTGGACATTACCAGTTAGTTAAAAATAAATATCAGCTCAAAAAATCATATGCCACTGATCAAGATTTACAGGCTATTGCTTATTGCCAGAAAAATTTTCCCGAAGTTGGAATCAGTCATGAAAATTTTTTAGTGTATATTCAGAAAATACAAACCACAGATATTCAGTTTGATATGATTCTTTGTGATTTAGGGGTCAGTTCGCCTCAGTTAGACGAACCTGAGCGTGGTTTTAGTTTTAATAAATTAGGACCTTTAGATATGCGCATGAATCAAAAGCAAACATTAACGGCAGCTGAAATAGTAAATACCTATTCAGAAGAAGACTTGATGTCGATTTTTAAAGACTACGGTGAAGTTCTAAATCCCTATCATGTCGTCAAAGCTATTTTGAATGACCGTGTTTTAAAAACTTTTGAGGAAACAACACAGCTATCAGGTCTTATCGAGCGCGTTGATGGCTGGAGAAAAAAAGGTTTTCATCCCGCTACACAGTATTTCATGGCCTTAAGACTAGTTGTGAATCGTGAATTGCAAGTTGTTGAGGAAGCTTTACCACTTTATATAGAAAAACTAAAAGAAGGTGGAATTTTTAGTGTGATTACCTTTCATTCTTTGGAAGATCGTATTGTAAAAAATATTTTTAAAAACTCAGACCTGGGTTTTGCTGTGCACAAAAAAGTCATTGTCCCTACAGAAGAAGAGTGTAAAATAAATCCAAGAGCAAGAAGTGCTAAACTGCGTGTGTTCCAGAAAGGAAAACAAGCGGAAAAGCCCGATAAATTTACATTACGTCGAATGATGAGGTCAGGATGAGCTCAGATAAAAATTTAAGACAGCTTAAGCCTTTTTTAAGTGTGTTTATTTTAGTAGGAACATTGTTTTCGATTGTCTTTTTAAAAATGGAAGAAAGACGTATGTCGTATGTAGTTCTGAAAACAACCCGAGAACACAAAAAAATAAAAGAACTGAGCAAACAAAAAGAAATTCAATTAGCGCAGTTGACACGTCCACAGTTTATTGAAACAGTCGCCAAGCAAAAACTAACATTGAAGCGTGCTACCCAAGCACAGATCATTCATTTAAACCCAACATCATCATTAAGTTATTTCCGTGATGGGACAGAATGAAATCTAAAATTATAACGCTTTTTATATTTTTCTGCGGCTTGTGGTCCGTCCTTATTTTACGAGCAGCTTATTTGCAGTTCGTCCCTCATGATAAATTAAATGCACTGCAAGAAAAACAATTTCAAACTGTGGTCACGTTGCCAGCACGACGGGGAAACGTTGTTGATCGTCACGGAAAAGAATTAGCGATGTCTTCGCCATCATATTCTGTCTATGCTGATCCTAAAATAATTGAACATAAAAAAAAGACCGCACACTTTTTATCTAAAGTTTTAAGTCAGTCTTATCAGGCTATCTATTCTAAAATAAAAGACCGCAGTAAACGATTTATTTGGATCGATCGTTTAGTCAGTGTCGAACAAATTGATAAAATTAAAGCTGCAAAAATTCGCGGTTTAGGCTTCGTTGAAGAATGGAAACGTATTTACCCAAATGATCAATTGCTGTCATCGACTTTAGGTTTCACTGGCAAAGAAGGACAAGGTCTTGAAGGCGTTGAACTACAGTATGATCAATTTTTAAAAGGTGAAGAGAAAAAAATTGCTCTCAGAAAAGATGCACGTGGCAGACCATTGATTCAAGATGGCATGTTGTTCACAGAAATTCCGCAGGGTAAAGAAATTCAATTAACCATTGATTCTGATTTACAATATTTTGTTGAAACAGAATTAGAACAAGCGATGAAAAAGCATGAAGCCGATGGAGCTTACGCTATCGTGTTAGACGCAAAAACATCGGCTATTCGGGCTATAAGTAGTCTGCCACATTATGATCTTAATTCTCCGCAAAAGGCGTCACAGTATCAAAGACGCAATCGCACAGTCACAGATACTTTCGAACCGGGCAGCACTCTTAAAACTTTAATTATAGCGCAGTCTCTTGAAGAAAGCCTTTACCAACCGAATTCAAAAATATTTTGTGAAAATGGACGTTTTAAAATTGGCAAAAGAACCATTCGTGAAGCTGAACAATCGCATGCACAAGGACTGATTACGGTTAGCGAAATTTTAGCTTATTCATCAAACGTGGGTACAAGTAAAATCGCCTTAAAAATCGGTGATCAAAAATTGCGTGAAGGTTTATTAAAATTTGGATTCGGTCAAAAATCTGGAATTGATTTACCTGGCGAAGCAAAAGGTATTATTTTAGGTCTTCCTTGGAAAGATCATTTACTAGCAAATATTTCTTTTGGTCAGGGGATGACAGCAACACCATTACAAATGGCCAACGCTTACGCGGCTATTGCTAATGGTGGGGTACTAAGAAAGCCGTACATAGTGGAATCGATTAAAGATTTAGATTCTGGTGAATTTGAAAATCATGAACCAGAAATCATTCGTCGTGTTTTATCAGAAAATACTGCTCAGCAAATGCGAATGATGTTAGCTGGAGTCACATCAGGCAAGGGATCAGGATTGGCCGCGCGGGTCCCTGGATACATTGTTGGTGGCAAAACGGGAACAGCCCAAAAAGTAAAAACTGATGGTCGCGGTTATATTCCGGGTGGCTATATTGCCAGTTTCACAGGATTCATACCTGCAAACGATCCACAGTATGTAATTTACATCGCTCTTGATCATCCGAAAAAAGGTTATTACGGTTCTCAAGTTGCAGCACCTGTTTTTGCGAGCATTGCATCTTATACTGTTCGTCGCGATGGAGTTGCTCCGGAAGTTTTAGCGGATAAAAATGTTTCAGTAGTGCCCGGTGTGCAAATAGCCGATCAAAAAATTGAAAAAATAACTTTAAAAAAATTAAAAAAAGAAATTCAACTTATGACAGCTGCACCTGATTTAAATTCATTAACTGTCAGAGAAGTATTAAACAAAGTTTCTACGCAACAAATTAAAGTTAAATTTATGGGTAAAGGTCAAGTTGATCAGACATGGCCAGCGGCCGGTGAAGCGCTGGGCGAAGATCGTTCAATGACAATTTATTTGAAGGAATAATTAAACAAAAATAAAAATCAGAGTCGATGTCAGTATTGATTATTATATTCAGAATTAAGAATTTTTAATTATAGATTTTAATCTTTCTAAAATTGCAGTTACGGATTCACTAGTATTAGTTCTGTTAAAAACTACACCAGGTAAGCAATCTAAAAAATCAGAAGTATTTAGCAATTCCTGAAATTGTTTTTTTAGATAGCTTCGTAAGTCTTGAGATACATGAGGTAAAGCTTTTTCAAGCAAGTCTTGATTCGCAACTTCTAAAATAGAAATTATGTCTTCCATGTCGCTACTGCCCATGAAGTCGTTTCGTCCTCGATCATGAAAAGCTGTTATCTTAGTAGCTAAAAAATACGGAAGACTTAA
>JANOOI010000346.1:0-6469 GCA_031421235.1 Bdellovibrio sp. | reverse complement strand
AATCCGCCTTCTGAAACATCATGAGCACTGGCAATAAAACCTTTTGTTATCATTAAATAAATCTTTTTATAAATTTGAATCTGATTTTCAAAATTAAAATCTGCATATTTTAGGTCTGTTTGCTCATTATCCCAACTGCAGATTTCACTTAAGTGTAAATAGCTATCAGTGCCAAGATAACTAGGACCAATCACATAAACTAGATCGTTTTCATTTTTAAGATCGCTGGTCGTGACATGCTTAATTTCATCAATACGCCCCATGGCGGTAATTAATAAAGTTGGATTAACTGAAATTTTTAATTGATCAAAGACAAAATCATTTTTCATTGAATCTTTACCACTGATAAATGGCATTCCATAGACTAAACTGATATCATACAATGCTTTTGAAGCCCGCACTAACTGGGCTAACTTATATTCGCCGTCAAAGTTTTTTTCTGATTTGACTGGGTCTGGCCAACAATAATTATCAACTAAAACCATGTAATCAGGATTAGTCCCAACACAAATCGCGTTTCTAACGGCTTCATCAATCGCCCATAACGACATCAAATAGGCATCATAGTTAGACATCTTCGGCGCTAAACCACAAGCCACAGAAATAGCCGTGTTATCAGATCCACCGTGCGGTTTTAACCAAATAACTCCGGCATCTGTTGGCCCATGGAAACCAACTTCTTTATGGCCGGTGAAAGGCTTAACTAAAGTAGCGGCTTTGACCTCATGATCATATTTACGAACTAAATGTTCATGGCTACGTATATTAGAAGATCTTAATAATTCTAAAAGCATCACATCAAACTGGTTTTTTTTGATCTCATTTTTTTTAAGACTGACGCCATTTAGCCAGTGTTGGTTTTTAGATTTTTCGATCAACTCTGCATCCAATACAGCAGTCAATTTCATAGGCTGTAATGATTCATGTAAAAAATGAAGATTAATCTCTGCAACTGTTTTATCTTTGTACAAAATCTGTAAATCGCCGGAATCTGTAAATTTGCCTACAATCGTTGATTCAACGCCTCTTCGTTTTGACAAACTTAAAAATGGCTCAATTTTTTCTTTAGTGACAGCAAAAGTCATTCGTTCTTGGCTTTCGCTAATCATCAATTCGTAAGGTGATAAGCCTGGGTATTTAACTGGCGCTAGGTCAAGATAAACAACAGCTCCGTTTGTTTTTTGCGCCATCTCACCAATTGAAGAACTTAATCCACCGGCTCCATTATCAGTCACACTTGAAAATAAATTACTTTCACGGGCTTCAATTAAAAAATCAGAAACTCTTTTTTGTGTGATCGGATCACCAATTTGCACAACTGATGCCGGAACAGTTTCATTTAGTTCCATTGAACTAAATGTAGCCCCATGGATTCCGTCTTTACCAATGCGTCCACCCGTCATCACAATATAATCACCAACTTGTTGCCTTTTTTCAGCTGTCGGTAATTGATTTTCAATTTGTGGAAGAACACCAATCGTTCCGCAGTAAACCAAAGGTTTACCGACATAATTGCGGTCATAAACAAAGGCACCATTGATCGTTGGAACACCTGATTTATTACCACCGTCTTGAACTCCTAAATGCACGCCTTCAGCAATGCGATCAGGATTTTTAAGTTTTGTATGAATTTGAATATTATTTTTTTTGAAATCTTCATCTTCTGCTAGACAAAAAACATTTGTGTTCGCTATGGGTTTGGCCCCTTGACCACAACCCAAAATATCGCGGTTAACTCCTAAAATCCCTGTCAGCGCACCGCCATAAGGATCAAGCGCTGATGGTGAATTGTGAGTTTCAACTTTAATACACACATCAACATTGTTATCAAAGCGAACGATACCTGCGTTATCGTGAAAAATAGAAATGAGCCAATCTATTTTTCGATCTTTTTGAATTTTTAATGTACCGCCACGAATATAGGTTTTAAATAGACTTTCAAGCTTAAAAGATCCCAGTGCTTTCATGTGGGTTGGGACTGTTTTTTCAATATAATCAATGTTTGCCGCAAATATTTTGTGTTTACAGTGTTCGCTCCAACTTTGTGCGATCACTTCAATTTCAACATCTGTCGGATTTCGGTCAAGTTTTGCGTAGTGATTCTGAATTTGTTTTAATTCTGTTTCCGACAACGCCCAACAGTTTTTGATATTTAATTTCATGAGCTCATTAAAGTCTTGCTTGATGTCTATGATCGTAACTGGCTGAGGCTGAATTTCACTTAAATCAGGTTTGAAGTTTGAAAACCTAAGGCCAGCAGAAATTTCGTTGGCTGAATAAACAATCACATTATGAAGTAAATCATTGGCAAGGCCAGCATAAGCCATTGTTTGTAATTGGCTAGCTGTCAAATCACTGTCGACAAAATACATCTGGCCTGATTGAGTTTTAACATCTGTGTGACTCATCAGCGGCACAAGTTTAAAAGCATCACTGATAGCTTGGCCTGCATTATCAGTGACTCCAGCTTTAAAGGAAATATCAATCAGCGCAGGATTTTTAAAACCAAAATCAGTTAAATATCTGGCTAAATCAAAATTGTTTTTTTTTAAATTCTTAGCTGAAAATAAAAAATCAGTCACTGAATCGGTTAAAACCTCTTTAGCAATTTCATCTATTTCAGAAGAACAATTAACAGTTTCAAGAACACAGTAGTTAACTTTAAATAAACGTTCAATTTTTATGTTACAGTATTTAAAATACCATTGAATTAAATTTTTTTCGGCCTGAGACATATCAGTGATTTTATCAAAGATAATTGGATAAATTTCAAAACGATGATTATTTGTTGCCATCAAAAGTTCCTAATTTAACCTTGTTAGTCACTAATTTTTCTAATATTTCAGGAAAAAATTCATTTTCTATCTTTAACCCACGTGCTTTAAAAGATTTAAAGTCTTCATTTTTAATTTTGGCAAATATTTTTTGATCAATGATTTGACCCGTGTCGATACCTGAATCAACAAAATGCACTGTGCATCCTGCAAAATCAGACTTATCAGTATAAGATTTTTCGTAGCCCCGCAAACCTCGATGAAGAGGTAATAGTGATGGATGAATGTTGATGACTCTGTTTTGACCTAAAATTTTATCGTAAAAATTGCCTAAAAAATGCTGAGATAATATTTTCATAAAACCTGCTAAAGCAACCCATTCAACCCCGTGGTTGGTCATGGCCTTTAAAAGTCGGTCTTCATACTCTGTTTTATTCTCGTTTTTATTTTGAATAATGACTTCAACAGCTATTTTTAGATTTTTTGCACGCTCGATAACTTTTGCATCGGGTTGATCGCAAATCAAACATTCAACCTGGTATATTTTGTTTTTTTTACCAGTGTGTATCAAGGCTTCTGCATTCGACCCCGACCCAGAAGCAAAAATAGCAATTTTAGGTGGCTTAATGATCATAAATTCCCCCCGATACTTTCCCCAATATCGGTGCGGTACTGGCAACCCGCAAATTGAATTTTAGCTATTTCACGGTAGGCTTTAAATTTGGCATGCATGTAAGAATCATCGACAACAGTTATTCCTAATACACGACCACCATGAGTAAAATAATTTTCATTTTCAAGTCGTACACCTGCAAAAAATAAAGACTCTTTAATATTTTCTATACCACTAATCACATCACCCGTTCTTACTTTAATACCTTCTGTACCTGGATAGCCATGGGCAGCCATCACGACATGGATCGATTTTTTATTTTTTATTTTAAGTTTTTCGTGATTAAGCTTTCCCTCAGAGCACGCTTTAAAACAGACAAAAATATCTTCATCCACTAAGGGCATTAAGGCCTGAGTTTCAGGATCACCAAAGCGACAATTGAATTCTAGAACTTTGAATCCAGTTTTTGTTTTCATAAGCCCTGCAAACAAAACACCAACAAAAGGCGTTTTGTTGTTTTTCATTTCAGCGGCTACGGGTTTAAATATTTTTTCAATGGCAAAGATTTCATCTTCAGATGTAAACCAGGGTGCCGGTGATATAACACCCATACCGCCTGTATTAGGGCCTTCATTTCTATTTCGTAAACGTTTGTGATCGCAAGCTGACGAAATATATGTAATCCGTTCTCCGTCACATAATGCAAAAACGGAAACTTCTGGACCTTCTAAATACTCTTCAATCAAAATTTCACTGACATTAAAACCTA
Source organism: Bdellovibrio sp. (assembly GCA_031421235.1). Classification (GTDB taxonomy): domain Bacteria; phylum Bdellovibrionota; class Bdellovibrionia; order Bdellovibrionales; family Bdellovibrionaceae; genus Pseudobdellovibrio. The sequence continues at coordinate 2,313 of JANOOI010000346.1, read as the reverse complement.
AAATTTGATTCTTCATAAAATCATTAAGGCTTTGTACAGCTTGATTTTTATCTTTACAAACAACAACACCTTTTCCTGCAGCTAATCCATCGCACTTAATCACCATTTTAGTCCATGATGTATCAGCTACAAACTGCAATGCGAGCGATAAATCAGTGAAGCTTTTAAAGTCCGCAGTGGGTATGCCTGACGCCATCATAATTTCTTTAGCGAATTTTTTAGAGCATTCTATTTTTGATGCTTTCTTGCTAGGACCGAACACCGTCAATTTTTTTTCTTTAAACACATCAACAAGACCCGCATTTAAACTTATTTCAGGACCAACAACTGTCAGGTCAATTTTTTCAGCGGCAGCAAATTCAGCTAATCGCTCGATATCTGTTGGACTGCTGTCGACACATTGAAATTTAAGTCTTTGATGTTTTTTAGATAAAGCAATCTCAGTGGCTTTTAATCCAGGCGCTAGAAAAATATGACTAACCAAAGGAGATTCAGCCATTTTATCAGCTAAAGCATGTTCACGTCCACCCGATCCTATTATTAAAACCTTCATAAGTAACCCTTCATAAATACCTTAATAAATACTGATCTAAATTAAATTTATGATCAAAAACAGTTTGTCTATTCATTTGCAGTAAGACTGAATTACAATAAGCTTTATAAAGAAATTCAGTTTGCTCTTTTATATTTTTGGCCAAAGCAGACGGATTTTCTTTGAATTCATTTTGACAAATAAACTTAAAATCCTGACCCGTTTTTTTTGAAATATTTTTAGCTTTATCTAAAGCCTCGTACCAGCTTGATTTTTTATAGGTTTCACGAAGAAATTCTTTTGAAAGACTTTTCCCACCACTCGTTAGCCTGAGTTCATCAATCCCAATAGAATCGACTAAAATAAAATCTCTTTCATTTTTAGAATTAAGCTTTTCACTAAAAGCTAATTCAATTTTACCATCCCATAAATCAGTATTCATTTTTTTATGAAATAGAAAAAGTCTTAATCCAATCAATAAAGCTAAAGTTTGAAGATCCTGAAATTCGTTATCCGTTAAACCGGCAACCTTTTGCGCTTCGCTGTAAGAAAGATAACGGTCGCCTTTTTCAAGTTTGGTTGAAAAATCTATGAAAGGCTTTTTTAAAAATTGCCCTTCATTAAGTTCGTGAACTTCATGCTTGATATCTTTCACTATCAGCGGACTGACCTTAAGACGCTTCGAAAAAGAATTGCCTTTAGCCAAGCCCATTCTAAATATAACTTCAAGTGGGACTAAGCAATTTAAAGGTCTATCTAAATGTTTTTGATAATCGTAAATATTATCATTAACTTCAGGTCTGTGAACATCGACTTTTTTAACTTTCGAAAATGCGCTGAAAGCGTTTTTATCCTGACTTCCAGTTTTTGAATCAATTACTGATATGTAATGATGTTGAAGTCCTTGATCGCAAAGCTTTTTATAAATGTCAGTTTTTTTAAGATCAGTTATTAAATTTTGATCAAATATTTTTAATTCATCTACATCTAAAAAATTAATCCAATTTTCAGACTTTTCAAAATATTCAAAAAAAGCAGCACCCATTCGGTTTAGGGCAATGCCTTTTTCATCGATAAGATCAGGCATTTCACCCCAATCAAAAATTGAGTAACGATCTGAATACTCAAAGTAACAAAAAGACTCAGACACTTCACCCCGCACATTCTTTACAGATCCTGTATAAAGAAGAGGAGGCGAAAAACCTAGCATGTTCTAAGCGTTCCTGTGCGTATTGCGCATTTCACGAAATGATTCATTGTTTTTATAATCAACTGGATATTTGCCGTTAATACAAGCCATACATACATCAGCCTGATTAATACTTTTTTTAAGTCCTTCTTCAGATAAGTAAAACATCTGATCAGCCCCTAAGTTTTCAGTGATCTCTTCAACTGTTTTATTGTAAGCGATTAATTCATTAGGGTCTGGGAAATCAACACCATAATAACAAGGATGACGAATCGGAGGGCATGTTGAAGCAAAATAAACTTCCTTAGCACCGGCCTCTCTGACAAGTTCAATAATTTGTTTTGAAGTGGTTCCCCGAACAATACTGTCATCGACTAGTAAAACGTTTTTACCTTTTATTTCGCTGGCAATCGCCGTTAATTTTAATTGCACTGCGAGCTTTCGGCTTTCTTGTGTATTTAAAATAAAACTACGTTGAATGTATCTGTTCTTAATCAAAACTTCGCGGTAAGGAATTTTTAAAGTTTCACTCATGCTAATGGCAGCAACGCGGGCTGTTTCTGGAATTGGCACAACAATATCAGGACTAATA
>JANOOI010000345.1:0-2057 GCA_031421235.1 Bdellovibrio sp. | reverse complement strand
TAAAGTTACAGCGGTATTAAGTACATATCAAAAAACAACTTTAAATGATGTTGTTCAAGACGAATGCTACAGTTCAAGTGGCCATTTTGTTATTTCTTTTTAAGACCGTCTCTGATGTATTCAACTATGAGGCTTTGATATTTTTTATTCTCAGCTTTAGCTTTAAATTTCAAAGCCACTAAAATATTTTTAGGAATTCTTAAGCTAATAGCCACTGTCTTTTCATCTTGGTCTGCCAGCATTTTCTGAAATGAATCAATAAAAACAAGTCCATCATGTATAGATTTAGAGTCATTTTTTTTCATTTTTGATTTCCTTCAGGCGTTTTTCGATCATTTCAACATCTAATAAGTCTTGTGGCCGTCCTGCTTTTTTTTTCATATTCATAAGATCATTTAATGAAACCACAGGTATTTTTAAGCCGCCAACGCTGACTTTATCAACTTTAAGAGAACTTAAATTAATTGTAATCAGAATATCAACTTGCCTCATAGGATTTTTTGGATCTACAAAAGACCAAGCTATTAAATTTCTGTTTTCGATATATTCTTTTCTAAACGTAATGATATCTTTGGCAGTCACGGGCAGTCTGGATTGTAATCCCAGTGCTTTTAAGGCTTTTTCTGCCTTTTCAAAAGTATCTAGATCTAACTTTATAATTAAATCCACATCCACGGTGGCCCTAACAATTTGATGAAAAGCTAAAGCATAGCCGCCGACAATGACGTAGGGGATTTTATGTTCTTCAAAGGCTTTATGTATTTCGTAAATCAGCATGTGTTAATTGTATATACTTGTATATACAATGTCAAGGTAGTATCAGTTTGAGTCGCTAGGCTTAAATAATCTCTTCTGGATTAACAAAGCGCCACTGACCTTCAGGAAGGTGGCCTAATTTTAGATTACCTAATCTTACACGCTTAAGTCCTGTGACTTTCAAATCAACTAATTCACACATTCTTCTGATCTGGCGTTTTTTACCTTCACGTAAGACAAATTTTAATTGATCATCATTAATCCATGAAACTTCAGCAGGCTTTAATTTTTGGCCTTCAAGTTCTAAACCGTGATTTAAAAGTTTTAATTTATCTGCTGGTAGCTTTCTCTCACTTCCTAAATACTGTACGCGAACAATATATTCTTTTTCAATTTCTGTGTTTTCGCCAATAACTTTTTTAGCTAGCCTGCCATCTTGGGTAAATAATAATATGCCTTGTGAATCAATATCTAGTCTTCCGGTCACTGCAATATTTTTAAGATCGCCCATTTTTAATCTTTGATTGTCTTCGGTCCACTGATTCTCGTCGGTGATCAATCTAATCGCTGGGGTGTATCTAGGTTCTGGTTGTGCTGAAACATAACCGATGGGTTTGTTTAACATAATAGTTATTAAATTATTTTGCTGTTTCATGGCTTGACTTGAGAGCGAAATTTTAACATCCGGTAAAACCTTAAAACCCATTTCAGTGATCACGACTCCGTCAACACTGACATAGCCCTTGGCGATATATTCATCGGCTTCACGACGTGAACAAATCCCACGTTCTGACATTAACTTTGAAAGGCGTAATTTTTCATGTGGACTATTTGACATTGATTCCACCATCAACATTTAAAATGATTCCTGTTGTCCATTTAGATAAATCACTAGCTAAGAAATAAATACTTTCAGCGATGTCACTGGGTTGACCAATAGTTTTTAAAAGCTGTAAGTACGTGATGCCATCATAGGCTTTTTCTTTTTGATCAAGTGGTCTGTGGTGAAAAGGATGAATAGGTGTATCGACAATACCTGGGCAAATTGCATTGGCGCGGATGTTATGTACACCGCCTTCTTGGGCCAAGCTGATCGTCCAATTATTCATTGCTGCTTTTGAGGCTGAATACGATGATGTTTTTGCCGTGGGGTTAATTGCTAACGTCGAAGACACATTAACAATAGCGCCTTTTTTATTTTTTTCAAAAATAGGCCACAACGTTTGAGTTATTTTCACAGCACTAAAAAAGTTCACATCAAACATTTCTTGCCAATCAGTAGTTTTTGTAAAATCGCTTTG
>JANOOI010000344.1:0-1598 GCA_031421235.1 Bdellovibrio sp. | reverse complement strand
GCCATTAGCTTTAAAGAAAAAATAAAACCCCATTCATCCTTGAACTGGGGCTTGTTTGTAAAATTAATTTAGTTAAAATCTACAATTCACATTTCACATCATAATTAAAAGTATGACCTGAAACATTTTCTTTTAGCGTACCGGTGGTATCTTTTAACGAATACAACAACTTCATCATTGAATTGCTATCTTGATAAATCAATGTATCAACAGTTTGTGATTTGAAAGCCGCAGCCGACGACATTAATCCCCGACTGCCATCACCTGAATTGATAAACTTATTTAATTGTAATGCGCCTGATTCACGTTTCCAAACTTCAACTTCAATAAAGTTTTCAGCATAAGGTTCACGGCAATAGGCAACAACTTGGCAATCAGTGGCATTTGATGATCCCTGACAAGCCTGACCAATGTGGTTTGCACGCGGCTTTAATCGCATCTGAACAGTCACATTTAAAGTTGAACACCCATCCAAGTTAGTCAAACTATAGACAAGCATTCCTTCTTGATTGGGTACCGTTTCAAAACTTTCGCCCATTTTAAGTGTGGCCCCGTAATTAGGGCGTTGAACATCCGGAATCCAGGCTAAAACACTTTTTACACGTTGCGGGTCGCAGCCTGTAATTTTTGTTTGAACATTTTCAATAGTAATAATTTCTGAATTTGTTGTAAGAACTTTGTACCTAACACTGCCTGCTGATTGATTAATGTTGATCGAAAAGTTGTGCGAATAGACTTTGTCTGGGCTAAACACCACTTTTTGTTCAGAAACGCCTTGGCTAGATTCTTGTGGTGCTGGAATTAGAAGCTCTTCTACTTTTTTAGAGCAAGACGCTGTGATAACAAGTGCTATTAATAATATAATTTTTTTCATATGTTTTCCTTTTTTAGAGTTTAAATTTAAAGTATATATCCAAGACCTATTTGAAATTTTGAATCTGACTCGCTGTTTACGATTTGACTGCGTACGCCAGTGCTGAAAACTAATTTTTTAATTTTATATTGTCCATCTAGTCTAATGCCTAATCCCGTATTGCTTTTAACATCCTGAAGATCCGATTGTCTTTGAAACACAATATACGGATTCAAAGACACATTCGTTTTTAGATTTTGATCATTTAAATAATAAACAGTTCCTATTGAAAACTGAGTTGTATCGATTTTAACATCTGGATCAGAACTTAAATCGTCTGAATCTAATGGCTTTGCTGTTTCACTTTTATTAGCAAATGCCAGTGACATTGCAAATTGTTCATCCATAAATAAATGACTATTTAAATTAAACTGTCCATTCATAAGTTCATTTAGTGCTGATGACACATAGGCTGTTGGTTTTTCTTCACGGATTTCAGGAGGGGCGATTTTCAATCTTGATTTTTGTGTTGTTTGCATTGCAACAACTGTTTCTACAAGTCCTAAACCCACTAAAATCATTACTGCTAATATTGTTTTCATATTATTTCCTTTTATTTTATAATTTTTTCGATTTTATCTAAAGCTGTGACGACAGATTTTTTTGTTAGTTCTTCAACTTTTTCAACACTGTATAGACCTGTAAAACCAAGGGATTCATCACTGACTTCGCCTTGGATCGTTTC
>JANOOI010000343.1:0-2328 GCA_031421235.1 Bdellovibrio sp. | reverse complement strand
AGACCTAAAATAATTTTATCACCGGGGATTGTATAAATAAAAGTACCACCAATTGATTTATTCAGTGGGTATCCCATTGTGTGAATGACTTGGCCTGCTTCAACTGTGCCTACAGGCATTTGAATAATTTCTTTAACGCCTTCTTCGAAAGCTTCGTGGTTTTTTCCATCTCTTAAATTTAATTTTTTCGAAACTTGTTTAAATAAACTTCCGCGGGTACCTTCAGCGAAAATAGTTGTTTTTGCTTTTAGAATCAATCCCGGTTCAAAATTGGCTTTAGGATTGCCTTCTTTATCACGACCCTTATCGCCAGTTCTTACGCCAACAATTTTATCACCTTCATAAAGCGCTTCAACGGCTGCAAACCCAGGAAAAATGTTTATGCCTTTGGCTTCACATTGCGAAGCTAACCAACGATTAAACTTTGAAAGTGAGATAATATAATTACCCATATTATGAAACGGTGGTGGAGTAATTGGTAATTTAAAAGCAGATTTTTCGCTAAGATAATAAACAGCATCTTTTTTAACTTCTGAATCTAAAGGACAGCTTAATTCTAAATAATTAGGAATAAGTTCTTTTAAAGCTTTAGGATTTAATACGGCCCCAGAAAAACTATGGGCTCCTATTTCAGAGCCTTTTTCTAAAACAACAATCATTTGATCTGGGATAAGCTCTGCTTGAAGTTTTCCCTCAGTAACGGCTTGGTTATGCTTTTCAATATCAGTCGCGATTTTATAAGCACAAGAAAGGCCGGCAGCACCACCACCCACTATCAAAACATCGACATCCATCGTTTCTCTGGTTACACCTTCAGGTAAATGATCAAATGACATTGAGCTCTCCTGTTATTTTCTTTATTTTCTGTTTATTGACTAAAAACCTTCGTCAGCTTCTTCGGCTTTATTTTTTTGACGAGGATGAATAAAGTTTTTTTGAACTTTGAGTTCATCTTCATCAAACGAGCCATTATATTTTTTTTCACGGACTTTTTCAGAAAGTTCTAGCTGACTATCAGCAAAACTTGGTGATGCTGCAATCAGTGCAAATAAACTTAAAAATATAATCTGGATCATAAATTTCATAATCTTAGTTTTAGACCTAATTTAAGATAAAATAAAGGCCAAAAATTGATCATTTCATATTCAGACGACGGTGACTTGACATCGGAATTTGCTGACGGACTAATTTGATTTTTTCCATATCAATTTCGACTTGAAAACAGCCGACTTGATCTTTATTGAGCTCAACGACAGAGCCCCATGGGTCTACGGCCATTGAATGCCCATAGGTTTTCCGTATTTGTGTGCCATCAGCATTATGATGTTCACCAACCTGCCCTGGTGCTAAAACATAGGCCTGACTTTCGATCGCTCGAGCTCTTAGTAAAATTTCCCAATGGGCTTGACCTGTCTTCACTAAAAATGCAGCGGGAACTAAAATCACATCGACTTTATTTTTAGCGTGCTGACCGAAAAGCTCTGCAAAACGGATATCATAGCAAATTGATGATCCAAAACGCACGCCCTCTAAGTCAAAATAAGTCACTGCTTCCCCATGAGAAAACACATCACTTTCGCGAATTGGCTTTTCTCCAACTAGCTGAATATCAAAAAGATGAATTTTTTTGTAAACAATTTGCGGGCTTGTTCCCGGCTTAAATAAAACTGAAGCATTCCATATTTTATTTTGATCTTTTAGGGCCGTGGTTAAATGGATATATATTTTTTTTTCTTCACAAAAATTTTGAACGTTCTGAATTTCGATTGAATCCATAGCCAGAGCTTTGACTTCAGCTTTTTCTGACGCTCGCATAAATAAACTGTTTTCTGGCAAAACAAACAAGATAGGCGATGCTATTAATTGTTGGGCTAAAAATTGATTAATGATTGTTTTAATTTGATGAATGTTTTGATCGATCGATTCACTCGAGTTTAACTGAACTAATACTGTTTTCATATTGGTGTTTTCATTTATTCGATTTCTATCATATCGCCTAATTGCTCTTGCTGACACTTAAAGCCGCCATCTTCAATATTCTTTTTCACATTCAACAAAACACTTTCACAAGACGAAAAATAAGTCGCCGAGCTAACAACTTGAATGTAGCCTTCTTTAGAATATATCGTTTTGCATTTACTATTTGATTCAGTCATAAATATTCTTAACCAACGAACTTCACGTTCACGTTTACAGACATAAAAAACGTTTTTAGCCATGGTGTTCATATTAAGATTTTCATTTGCTGTCGCTGGGGTCACGGTTTGACTAACTGTTGTTACGTCTTGTGCCGTAACTGAGAAGACAAAAGTGAAAGTAATAGCGAGG
>JANOOI010000342.1:0-2879 GCA_031421235.1 Bdellovibrio sp. | reverse complement strand
GTGTGACTTTAGGAAAAGAACTGACTTTAGAACTACTTAAAAATTAATTCTAACATTTCATTGAAAACTGATTTTTTAATTTTATAAATTTATTTTTATTTTTTAATAATAAGTTGAATCTGGGCCAAACGATCCCCACCCATCCATGTTTGATCAAATGAAGATCCTAAAGCGCTATAGAATCGTGACATGCAAACTTCGACAGATGTGCCTGCGAAAGGCTTACTTACTTTTTTAAACCAACGCCATAGTCTGTGACTCCACCACCCACCTGAATGACGAAGTATTTTATAATCGTAATTTTGATCTTGAAGTTTCACACTGATAATTTCGCCGCCGTGTTTTTTTACTAAAGCTTCGGCAAGTTGCATGACATTCACTGATTTTGGCGACCATGATTTTTGCTTGGATAAAGTAAACGTCCATTTATGATCTGAATTATACCTGCTAGGAAAATGACCCTGTTCATAAAGATCTTCATCGGGAATAATCACAAATAAATAGCCGTCTGTTTTTAAAATGGAATACCATTCATTTAAAGCATGAACTGGATCATGCATGTGCTCTAAACAATGAGATGAAAAAACAAAATCTAATTTTTTATGAATAAATTTTGAAATATGGTTGGCATCACCGTGCTGCATATCGAATGGTTGTACATGGCTAAATACTGGATCATTACCACAACCAATATCGATACCATCACCCTTTAAATAAGAGACTTCGTTATTTGACCAAATTTTTTTAGTTTTTGATGTTTCGTCAGACATACTAGCGGTAACTTATTGTTCCAGATTCAACTAATTTTTTTTCTAGTGCGTAACACAAAGTATGATAAAGAATTTCATGACCCTCTTGAATACGTGCGGTATTCGGCCCTGGCATAATCACATGAAGATCAGCCATGTTTTCTTTAGCTGATTTTCCACCGTCTTTGCCTGTTAGACAAATTGTGTGAACTTTCTGCTTACGACAGACCATAAAAGATTTTAAAATATTCGGAGAATTTCCTGATGTTGTAATTCCTAAGAACACATCATTTGGCCTTGCTAAAGCTTCTAACTGTCTGGAAAAAATATCATCGTAGCCAAAATCATTACCTGCAGCCGTAAGAATTGAAGTATCTACAGTCAGTGCTACAGCCCGTATAGGATCACGATTCTGATTTAATTTAACCACAAGTTCTGCGACTAAGTGCTGCGCATCAGCGGCAGATCCACCGTTTCCTGCCACAAAAAGCGTTCCACCTGATTTTAGACTTTGAAAAATAGTTTCGACCATTTTTTCAAAATTTTCATGTAATACTGAATGGTCTAAAATTGTTTTAATATTATTTAAAGCGTCTTGAGCTGCTGCTTTTAATAATTCTTTTGCAGATATTGTCATAATTATCCTTTAATTTTAAATTTTCAGCTTTTATTTAGCTGCTACTTTTTTAGTTTTGCCGTCAAATAATCCATTAAACCATCTTTTAGATCCGGTCTTTCAAGCGCCAGTTCAATATTAGCTATAATAAATCCTAGCTTATCACCAGCATCAAATCGACGTGTATTAAAACTATAAGCCGATAGATTAGGTCGACCATCGTTATTAGTTATTGATTTCTGAGCCAATAAATTCATAGCATCTGATAATTGATATTCACCGTTAAAACCAGGTTTTATTTCATTTAAACATTTCATGATTTCTGGTTGAAATACATAGCGACCAGGCAGTGCCCATGTGGAAGGTGCTTTGTCTGGTGTTGGTTTTTCAATAACACCAAATACTGACTGACCTGTCGATAATTCTTTAGATGTCATTTTAAGGCTATCCGGACCTAAATCAACAAGACCGTATTTATGTGAATCTTTCACATCTATTGGTAAAACCCAAACAGAACTTTGCTGATTTTTAATCGACTGATCTATTAAAAACTTTGTGATGTTCTCTTCTTTAGTTTTAGATCTTGTAATTTCATCACCCAATAACACCGCAAATGGTTCATCACCAATAATGTGTTCTGCGCATTTTATTGCATGACCTAAACCTAATGCTGATTTTTGTCTAATCGAAATTAAATTTATATTGTCACGAATATGATTAATTTCTTTGAGTAAACTTTCTTTACCGTCTTGAATTAGTTTAGCTTCTAGTTCGTAACTAACATCAAAAAAGTCTTCAATCGCCGTTTTACCGCGTCCTTGAATTAAAATAATATCTTCAATACCTGCCTGAACAGCTTCTTCGATCACATATAAAATTGTTGGACGGTCAACAATTGGAAGCATTTCTTTAGGAACAGTTTTAGTAGCTGGGAAAAATCTTGTGCCTAAACCTGCTGCAGGAACGATTGCTTTTTTAACTGTTTTATTGCTAGATTGACTGGCTGATTCTTTTTCTTTGCTTAATCCCATGTCCTTAAATTGCCTTGAGTTTTACCTATGATCAAGGAATATTAGATCTATGCAAATGCGTTTATATGACTTGGATCTTAAAAAAACTGATTTTTGGCTTTTAGCTTCGGTCTTTTTACTTGGTCTATCACTATTTACATCGAAATCTGGTTTAACAGCATTTTTTATGACAAGTCTCGCTTTATGTGTTGCTGTCAGCGACTACAGAAAAATTTGGATCAAAGATAAAACAGCTTTAGCTTTGTCTTCGCTATTTATTTTAGCCATGCTGTTTGGACTGATTTCAGATGCTGGTCTAAATGCTACATGGTCGACATTTCGAATGTGGCCCTACGCACTGACTGCTATTGTAGCAGCTGTTATTTTTGAGAAAAAAATGACGTCAGTCTTAAAATGGGGATTTTATCTGGGATTGATCTTGGGTGGACTAAAATCTTTATCACTTCTGCTGATTCACGGAGACCCTACTGATTTTCAACATTT
>JANOOI010000341.1:0-3829 GCA_031421235.1 Bdellovibrio sp. | reverse complement strand
CGAATTTCCGAATCAACCCAAAGACCGCAAATCTCAGCGATTTGAGTGCCGTCGAAGTAGAGTTTACTAATTTTATTATTTAATATTTCCTTATAGCGTGTTGATATTTTCTCAATCGGAAGTGGGTTGTCATCGGTTTTAATTTCGATTCGGATGCCTCCGACGCTTTCGCCTAAATTATTTTTAGCTAAAACAATAATCGTGTTCACGCTGGATAAACTGTTTGCAGTGTTAAGAACTACGCCGTCAACTCCGTATTTCTTTAACACTTTATTTAAACCCGTGTAATAGTCAGTTCTTAATTCATCATCGGCTGATGACAAAAAGTATTCAAATTCCAAATTATTTGTGTGGGGCCTGAAAACGTCCATGACGATAATCCTTGCAAAAAGACACTCTAAAAAACTAAATAAAAAATACTACATAAAAAAATCTTACTCAAAAGTTCAGTTCACAGCCGCTACGCATTATTGACGTTGTCATAATTCAGAATAGAATTCAGGCAAATATTAACTTATGCAAAACGACTCAAAATTATTACTCACTATTATACTGTCAGCTCTTATCCATACAGGTGCTGTAGGGATGCTTTATAAATTAGCCGATCAAATTTCATTTATAGATCCAACCCCAATCACAAGTGTTTACCTAACCACGCAAGATGTGAAACCACAGCAAAGTATAACGCCAAAACAGTTCAAAGCTAAAAGTCCCGAGTCCACTAAAAGCGAACCTTTTAAGCCCATCGAAGATCAAGCTACGGCATCTGCTTCCGAACTAGGATCCGATGAAATATCTAATCAATCACAGATTTCAAGCCCCGCTAAATTAATTTCTATGGTCCGCGCTGAAAGAACACCAGAAGCTAAAAAAGCTAACTATGTAGCTGATGCAAAAGTCCTGATCATTGTTAATCAACAAGGTGTGGTCGACAGTGCAAAACTTTTAAATAGTCTTGAATACGGGCTTAACGAAGTCGCATTAGATATCGCAAAAAAACTAAAATTTCGCCCTGCTCGGATTAATGCCACTGCTGTTAGAACCCAGATTGAATTAACAATTAACTTTAAATCTTCGAATTAACTCATATAAAAGTCTCAAAATAAAACGTAATTTAAAACCACTTGCCTTGTTTGTAATTACAATAAACAATTACTTATGGGGATATCTAAGTCTAACGTTTTGTCGCGAACACTTAAAAACAATCACGGTCTGTCAATTATCGAAGTCCTCGTTGCAGCAGGAATTATGGCCATCATCATGGGCGGATTTACTTCGATGATCATGCATCAGAATAAAGAAACAAAAGCCGTTACAGAAATGTTAGCATCGCTTGATCTGCAAAAAACGCTGGTCGGCGCTTTAGCTGATGGAACAGTCTGCGGCTACGTTATGAATAATCCAACATCTTTACCTTTTGATGCGACAGCACTTCCTTACACAATTACTTTACCAAATAATAGGCCACTTTATGCAGGAGTCAGTTCTGGAACTCCAACAATGCCGATCGCTGCTGTTGATCAGGCACCTTCTCCATTGGCAAATTCACTGGTTGTAAAAACGATTAAATTAATTATAAACAGTGGCAGTGGCAATAAATTTTACGGACAGTGGGTGATTGAATTCGATCACACAAAATCTGTCAGAGCCCACCGACCAGCTATCGTAAGCACGGTGCTTACAGCAAATACAACAATCCCAGGTGCATCGACAATTTCAGGATGTATGGGCGCAGGCCTAACCGCACAGTCATGCGCAGCTAACGAACTGATGCGTGGTTTTGATAATTCAGGTACGATCATATGTGACCCTGTAGATTCTAAATTTTTAAAATTAGACGGCAGTAATGCCATGACCGGCAATTTAAATATGGGAAATAGAAATATTGTCGGTGCGGGGACTGTTGCATTTAATCAAGGTGAAATTATTGGAACAGCAGTCACTGGAAATCCTTGTGCAGTGAATGGAGCATTTACTAAAATAGCTGGCGGAAGTTTAGTGTCTTGTCAGTCTGGTACTTGGAAAGCTGCTCAAGCAGCAGTAGGTAAACAAGTTGTAGCTAACACAATTGCAAGCTTCGGGAATTCGAGCACTGTGGGTGGAAACCTTACGATAAACGGGGCAGGTTTAGTAACTTCTGGTATAACACCTCAATGTACTTTATCAAACTCAACTGGAAACTGCATTGTGGGCACATGCCCTACCGGAAGTTACGGTAATTCGCCTTGCACGATATACACTCCAACTGTTGATGGATTATTTATCCGTCGAATGACAGGCGGCGGATGTTCGATGTCTGGCTGTTCAGTCATAATTAACGATTCACTGAATAGTTGGTCGAATTAACTATCTTCGTTCTCATAAGGCTGAACTTGGCGTTTTGACTTTCTAGTCGGGTGCAGTTCATAATGATGGGCGCAGTCTTTTGAACAGGTTTCTTTTTTCCAATCTAACTTTACGCAGTCTTCACAGATTAACGAATGCGTATCACAACGTTTGCAATCCACCGGGGTGTTGCCTGGTTGTCCGCAGTGCGGGCATAATTTATATTTCGTAGTCGGTCTTAAATCTTGATCGACAGCTACACGGTGATCAAAAACAAAACATTCACCTTCATAATTTTGATGAGGGGATTCTTTTAAATAGTTTAATATGCCACCGTTCAGTTGGTAAACATTATGGTAACCTTTTTCACGAAGCTCTAGAATTCCCTTTTCACATCGAATACCACCAGTGCAAAAAATCAAAACTTTTTGATCTTTTGAAATATTTTGTTTTTCCATAAATTTTGGAAATTCAGTGAATTTGTCGGTGTTGGGGTTAATAGCTCCCTTGAAAGTCCCAATTTTATATTCATACCAGTTTCGGGTATCAATAATAACGGGGTTTTCTTTTTCAATGGTTTCGTTCCATTCGCTAGGGCTTAAATGGTGATTTATTCCATCAGGTGGAACCAAGTTGGGTGTACCTAAAGTCACGATTTCAGATCGCAGTTTGACAACAAACCGGCGAAAAGGGGATTTATGTGATTTGGAATCTTTAAAATTCAGTTCTGATAATTTAAAATGTTTTAGTAAATCATTTTTGAAATTTTCAAGATCAGATTCTGTTTTTGCCGACACTGTGGAATTAAAACCTTCGGGGGCTAAAACGATTAAACCTTTAACTTTATTTTTTTCAGCGCACTGCTGAAAAAAAGCTTTCGTGCCATCAAGGCTTGCAATCGGTATGAATTTGTAAAATGTGGTGATAAAATACGCAGAATTAGTCATTTGGGGGACCCTTTCAGTTGTCAGTCGGTAGCTTCAAACCACCATGAGTTGATAACGGTCAGTAATTTAACATTACTATTGGATAATTATATAAATGGTTTACTTAAAATGCGTCAATAACTATATTAACCAGCTATGTCATTAAATATGTCTCAGCTTACCGCAGATCAAAAAGAAATTCTTCGTCGAAGGACTTATGCAATTATTTCTCATCCTGATGCTGGAAAAACCACATTGACTGAAAAATTACTTTATCACGGTGGAGTCATCCATGAAACCGGTGAAGTTAAAGGTAAAGCCGGCACAAAATCAGCCACATCTGACTGGATGGAACTTGAAAAGCAAAAAGGGATTTCGATCACTTCATCAGTGATGACTTTTGATTTTGATAATTTGCGAATTAATTTATTAGATACTCCAGGGCATAAAGATTTCTCTGAGGACACGTACCGCGTTTTAATGGCTGTTGAAAGTGCAGTGATGCTAATAGACGTCGCAAAAGGCGTCGAAGATCGAACAAAAAAATTGTATGATGTCTGTCGTTTAAGAAATATTCC
>JANOOI010000340.1:0-7978 GCA_031421235.1 Bdellovibrio sp. | reverse complement strand
GTTTTACTTACTGGGTTGGAAAAAATATGGAGACTGAACCAGGGTATTTAAGTTTATATCCATCATTAAATATTGATGAAAAATTACAAACAGGGCTAGATCCTGAATTGATTCAAAATGAACTGGCCGCGCTACAAGCAGATCATAAAAAACATTTGTGGAATTTTTTGGGTTATCAGTTGGAATTGAAACCAAGATTAATCACCCATGTAATCACGCAATTAGAAAAACAATATGGTACTGAAAATGTACTTATTCAAAATCATAAACAGATCAAAGATGATGAATTCAAACCTCATCTTGAAATAAGAGAAGAAAACAATCAGTTGTCGATGCAAATATTTTTTAAAATGGATGATCTGACGGACTATTCGTTCCAAAATTTTCCATCACTTATTGCGCCATTGTTCGCAGCTTTTCATGGTGGTATAGAATTTATTTTTCAAATCGATCGTAAGTACGTGGCTTCGGCCTATAAAAAGCATCGGGCTAATGATTTGATTTTAATGAGACATCAAGGTGTTGCAATTTACTGTTTACTTGAAATGTTAAACTGGAAGTTGGGTAAAGCTCTGACTTCAGGTGATCGTATCGAATACTTTGCAGATGGTAATTCATTAGAAGCAGAAAAATCTTTTCAAGATTTAATTAGTTATTTAAAAAAGTCAGTACCTGGTGTCGTTGGGAAATCAAATCAAAGTTTTGACGAATTGTTTTCTTCAGAAGTTAAAAATTATTTTTTAGATTTTATCGAAAAATTACACATTGATATGTGTTCAGATCGCTTTTTTATGATGCATAAGGGATCGCTGATCGAAGTCAACGGAGCTTCCAAATCGTCACAGTTAATTTTGCGTTTTATACTGCTTTATTTAACTGAAGAAACCCAAGGTAAAGTGCTCACTAAAGCCCAATCAGCGTTGGGCGAAAAATTTAAAACATCTTTAGTGGAAATGCTAAGATCTGATTTAGTATTGGATCAAGATTTAGTTCCTTACTGGATTGATCTTGGGTATTATCACAAAGCAGTTGTTCCGTTATTGTTTGATTTGTCTGATCAAAACATTGATGTCAAATTTAACGGCTTACCTTTTTATTCTAAAGAAAACCCTTTCGATTTTATCTTTAATGTAGGTTCTGATCAGGCTGAAGATTCTGGTGATTGGTTTGATTTACATCCGCAAATATTTTTTGACGGTGTACAAATATCAGAAACAGAACTTAAATTTAATTTTACACCTGATCAGTCGGGTTTTATTGAATACGGTGGTCGCATTTACCGGATAGATAAAAAACATATCCCCAGTCTAAAATCGTTACAAAAGTTTTGGAATAAGATCAAAGGTCAAAAAAACACTCAGAAAAAAAATAAGTTTGGTGATCAGGTCTATCGCTTAGACAAATCAGTTGCTTTAGAATTACTGATGTTGAAAAGCCAAGGCGTTAAAATTAATGTTAAAGGTGAATGGAAAAGAATTTTTGATTATTATGAAAATCAATTAGGTTTAGAAAAAATCAAATTATCTGATGAAATCATGGCATCAATATTACCACATCAACAAATCGGGTCGCAGTGGATTTATGATCTATATAAATTAAAACTTGGGGCTATTTTAGCCGATGAAATGGGTTTGGGTAAAACATTTCAAGTGCTTTCATTTTTAAGTCATTTACATTCGAACAATGAATTAGGACATAGTTTAATTATTGTGCCAACGTCTTTAGTTTACAACTGGATCGAAGAGAAAAATAAATTTACGCATGATTTGCCAATCTGTGTTTTTCAGACCCAAGACTTACCAAAAATTCAAGAGCAACTGAATACACACAAAAATCAAATTGTGATTGCTACTTATGGATTATTGACAGAACAGATTGCTTTTTTTGAATCTAAAAAATGGAATATTGTTATTTTTGATGAAGCCCAAAATTTAAAAAATATCACTTCATTAAGATCAGTTGCAGCAAGAAAAATTCAGGCCCAGTTTAAGGCCTGTTTAACGGGTACCCCCATGGAAAACAATTATCTAGAATACTATTCGCTATGCGATTTAGTTGTGCCGGGTTGCCTAGGTGAAGTCGATGCTTTTCGCAGAGTTTATTATAATAACGAAGTCAGAACTGAATCGATCAAAGAACTTAAATTGATCACTAAGCCGATATTGCTTCGTCGGACGAAATCACAAATTCAACTTAACTTGCCAGAAAAAACAATTCAGAAAGTTGTTTTACCTTTTGGCGAAAAACAAAAAGAAATTTATAGAAATACAGCTATGACTTTTTCAAGACAGGTTGAAAACTTGATTCAAGAACAAGGTGAAAACCGAGCGCAGTTAGCGATGTTTTCTGCTTTGATGCGACTTCGTCAAATTTGTTCTGATCCGGCTGCAGTGCCTGGTGTAATTTTTACAGAAATGCCAGTTAAGATCGATCACTTTTTAAAGTCTCTAGAAGATCACTTATTAGGAAGTGAAAGTGTGATTGTGTTTACTCAGTTTCTAACAACTTTGAACCGTATTGATTCAGAACTGAAAAAAAACAAAACACCTCATTTTGTTTTGCAGGGTAAGATGACCTCTAAGGACCGGGTTAAAACAATTGCTGAATTTCAAAACAGTGCAGAGCCCGCTGTCATGCTGATGACATTAAAAACGGGCGGCGTGGGTTTAAATTTGACTAAGGCCTCAGTCGTCTACCATTTAGAGCCTTGGTGGAACCCAGCTGTTGAAAATCAAGCGACGGACAGGGCTCATCGTATGGGTCAAAAAAAGGATGTTAAAGTCTATAATTTACTCATTGAAGGCTCGTTAGAAGAAAAAATTGCAAATCTTAAAATAAAAAAACAAACAGCTTTTGATAGACTTTTTGATGCGGATGAAGAATCAGTTGAAGCCGTTTCCAGAGAAAGTAATTATTCGCTGTCAAAAGATGACTTCATTTACCTACTGAAGTCGGAATAGCTTTAACACACTTTTTAAAAACTGGTTGATTTCTAGCCAAATTTTTCTTATGTATGACCCCAACAAGAGGTCCTATGAAAAATTTAATTCAATCAATCGCACTTTTCACAATACTATCAGCTTTTTCAGTTGCTTCGCTTTCAGCAACTGTTGAAACAACAACAGAACAAAACTTTATGGATGAATTAAATCCACTTGATCCTAATATTGACCAAATTTTAGAGCAAATGGACAAAGATTACACCAGCCAAACTGGAAAATCTGCTTTTGCAAAGCCTTCGATGTTAGAAGCTAGTGGATGTCAAAAAATGGATTGTCCTATTTATGTTCAAATTCGTAAGAGTGAACAAAAAATGTATGTCTATATCAATGGAAGTTTAGAACACACATGGCTTGTGTCGACAGGCAAGTGGACTTCAAGAACTCCAGACTTTGAAGGTAAACCAAACGGAAGAATTTACGATGAGTATACTTCTACAAAAAATCCAGGCGGTGACTACAAGGGCTTAGGAAATATGCCTTACGCTGTTTTCTTATATAAAGGTTACGCGATCCACGGGACAACAACGGGTAACTTTTCAAAACTAGGTACTACTGCATCACATGGTTGCGTAAGACTTCATCCTGATAATGGCTTTATTTTTAATCGATTAGTCCGTGCACAAGGTATCCAAAATACTTGGGTTTCGATTTACTAATTGGCTCATTTTTCTTAAATGGATAACACCCAAGATTTCTTAATCCATTTGTGACCATTAATTTGTATTTCGATACAATGTAAGCCCGAGTAAAAAACTCGGGTTGTGATTTTTTTCAAGTTATGATTTTTTTCAAAAACTAGAGTCTCATTCGTGTGAAGCACTACTTTTTTAAATTTAAAAACCTTTTCAGTTGTCTTACCGTTACGTTTTCTAAAATGCAGACTGTAGTCGATCACCAATTTTTGTGTTTTTTGCGATAGAGACTTTAATTTAAATTTAAAATGAAGAGTATCACCAATTTTAAATGTCGATTGATTTAATGAAATACTTTGTATTTTAAGTTTAGGTTGATTGCCATAACCAATAGATTTTAATGCGGGTTTATATCCGCGTTTGATTAAAGTTCTTAAGGCATGATGTTGAATCCATAAAATTGATTTTTGATGCTTTGCTGGTGCAGTTTTAAGCCAGCGGTTTAAGGTCGCAATCACTAAATCAGGATGTGATTTTGATAAATCATTTAAATGATTAGCTACGCTTTTTCTAACATATAATTCTTTATCAAACTTTAATTTTTCTAAGATAAGCAAACCGCGTTCAGGATTTTTCACCGCATTCTGTAATTTTAATCCCCAAGGCAGTAGGGGTCTGCTGCCTTCGCTGGCCCAGCGCCTGTGATGAACATTTTTACTTGAAGTTAGTTTTAGTAGATAAGTATAAGTTTCTTTTTCATATTTAACAAAAAAAGGTCGCACAGCAAATTCAGCTGTGAAAAGCAAAGTTAATTTTGAAAGTGCATTCATGGAGATTTTAAAATGATGAAGACCATAAGTTTGGATAAATTCGGTGTAGGGCCAAAGTTCAAAACCCGACAACATAAGAGCTGGATCTTTGGACCCACAAGATTTCAAAATAATTTTTAAGGCCTGTGGATAACTAGCGGGTAAGCACTGCGCAAGTGATTGGCTGATTAACTGCACGCGTGCTTTTAATTCCAAATTTTGAATCTTTTTATTTAAATGAATAAATTTTGAAGACTCAAAAGTTTTTTCTTGTTCAGATAGAGCTTTGGCAATTTTTTTTACAACGTCATGGTTTATTTGATGTTTAAAAGCGTTTTTGTTTTCCTGAGCTGTCATAAGAAATCAGGCGTTTATTTTTTACATAACGAAAGGTTTTGGCTCCATCTTAAAATAGATTTGTAAGATGTTTTGTCACCTTCACGTAAGACAGACCAATACCTTGCGCCACCGCGCCACTTACCGTTGATCTTGCCGCCTATGCGTCCATCACGGTCAAGCCAGCGGTCTAATATGCGAACGCCACAGCTTAAGTTTTTAAGAGGGTCATGAAGATCTTGAGACGATTTAAACTGACATCCATACGCATTGCCACTTTCAATAGAAAGCTGTAAAAGGCCGCGGCTAATAACGGGTCTACCTTGGCTGTCATCAAAGCCTTCAGTGAAAGACATTTTTGGATCAAAATTACTTTCAAAACGAACCATCGAAGAAATTAAAAAGACCCAATAAGCTTTACGTTGTTGTTCACTTAAGTTTGAATAATTAGGACAAAATAAATTTTGATCTGCTGGAATTACATCTAATAAATTCTTCCCGTTAATGGCTAATTCACGTTGAACGTGTTCTGTCCAGTTTTTACCTTGGCTTGAATGGTTTTCCCAAAGCGGAATTACATTGATTAAATTATTTGTGTAATCAGTGCCGCCCGTTGGTGGTTTGCTGGGCTGTGAAGGCTGCGTAGGAACTGAAGGCTTAGGCGGAACGGGTTCAGCTGGCGGGCGTCTGTTTCCCATGGCAAGTGATTCTATAGAAAAAAGAATAGTTGTAGAGAAAAGAATTGCTAGAAAAAAATTCTGAGATAAATCTTTATTTTTTGTATTAGTTTTCATAAGAAGCTGATCGGCTTCCTATGACTAGACTTTAAATTTACGAATAGTGTTTAAATATCAGACAAATTAATATTAATTTGCCCTAGCGAACAGTGCCCAAAGCCGCACTGTAATTGGGTTCTGAAGCTATTTCGGAAACCAACTCTGTGTACAAAACTTTATTATCTGGAGAGATCACAAACACTGCACGCGCTAGTAAACCTGCTAATGGTGATTCGTTAAGTACAAGACCCCATTTTTGCCCGAAATCGCTTCTGAAAGATGAAAGAGATTCACAATTCTTAATGCCTTCAGCCCCGCAAAAGCGGGACTGTGCAAATGGAAGATCAACAGAAATATTTAAGACGACAGTATTTTTTAATCCAGCGGCTTCTTGATTAAATTTACGAACAGAATTGGCGCAGACTCCTGTGTCTATGCTTGGGAAAATATTTAAAACTTTATATTTGTCTGTATAGTTTGAAAGATTCACTTCAGATAAATCGTTTTTAACCATGTGACTAAATGAAACAGTTTGACCGATATGTGGTAATTCGCCATTCGTTTGAACAGGTTGTCCTTTAAAAGTAACTTGAGCCATGAAATTCTCCTTAGAAATATATTGAAAGTATTAAAATGATACACTGAAAATAAAAAGCAAGCACCAAACTAAAGTCTAGTTAGCCTTATGCCGATACCTTGTTTATGAAACCACTCATGAGCGTTTATTTAAAAGTTTTACGTCGTTCGCTATTTTCAAAAAAGAGGCAAGCAGGTAATGCTATCATGGCGGTGCTCATGGCCTTTTCAACGCTAAGTCTGTCCTATTATTTTTTAACAAGCAGGGTGGTTGACTACAAGAAAAAGGTCGTGGGTTTAACGAACGATATCGATCTAAGACTGACCATGCAAAGTGCGCTTGATTATTCAATTTTTGGATTAAAAAAACAATACTGCTTTAATTCGATTATGCTTCAAGACGGAAGTTGCGATTTAAAAAATAATTTCTCAGCACAAAGACTGCTTATGTCTGAAAATCAATTAAAATCAATAAAAGAAATGATTGAAAACGGTGTTATTACAGAAATAACATTGGCGGACCTTCCAGGCGTTCCGTTGATGCAGTTTACAAGAAGTGTTGATTTTGATTCTGTGGCTGCAGGACATCCTTTGTTTGTCATATTCAGTGATCCAAAAATAAAAAAGATGGCAACCGGTATGAAGTTTACATTTTCAAGAGACACCAATCAATTCGTCCCCAAGTACGGCGGAGAAATTTACATTAACGTCAGAGTCGAGCTTTACGGGTTATTAGGTGGAATTGAAAATAAATTTTCACCGGATAAATTCAATTTAACATCGCGCTTATCGATGCATCCCCGTGAAATTGGCTCTTTTGCTTTGATGATGCCTTATGATTTAAGGCTGGATAAAACAACAGCAGCTGTTGTATCCACAGGTAACGTTCATATTAATCAATTTTCAACAGCAGCTTACACTGGTAAGGGTTTAACTTTTTTAAGCCCAGTCTTTGTAAACCGAAATATTCATTTACCTTCTACAGGCAACCACTACACACCGGTAACATTTGCTAGTCGTGTGTACCTAGGTAACGGACGCATACATAAAAATGAAGTGCCGTACTCGCCGGTCACAGCAGGTGCCGAAGACGACCGGTACTGGAATGATAATAAAGAAAATTTTGGTGGATTCTTAAACGGCGTCGAAGTTGATGGCGGTTTCGATAAAGGCTTGTTCGTTTTGGCAGGTATTGGGGCTTACGCTGCTGTTGATGATAAACTGATGCAGGATTGTCTAGAACTAAACAATCGACGAACAAATATTGATGATATGTATAATTTTAATAGCGCAAGTGCAGACACCTTGAACTTCGGTCCAAGGACTTCTGTATCAGGAGTAATAAGTACACTGAACACACGCCACAGAGTTTCACTGAATAATTCTGATGAATTTTATCCGCAAAGTGATATAGACCTTGATAATTCTGGTTGGTCTGGCACGAACAAGGGTAATTTTAATCGAGTATCAAATGCGAAAAGATACGTGCAACAAACTTACTGGTGTGACAACCATGAAAGAAACGAAACAAACTGGGTTAAAAACTCAAATTATCTTGGCCCCGTGACAACTGCTTTTTTTGAATTTAAAACCCCAAACAGAACAGCTACAATTACAGCTGATCTTGGAACTTATTTAGGACCTGATCCAGAAGTTAAAGAGTACTTAGAACTTACAGTAAACCATACAACTGATTTTAAAAATGATGTTCAAAGCCAAGTCAACGCTCAAACCGTAGTAGTGAATACAGCGCTAAATACATTGAATTCAGAAATAACATTAAAAAATGATTTAATAACTACGCTTGCGACGTTGCCAACAAGTGATCCACAGCACTCAGTAGTTAC
>JANOOI010000339.1:0-8463 GCA_031421235.1 Bdellovibrio sp. | reverse complement strand
CATCAATTATAACGCCTCCGACTTCGGTAAACTTGATGGCGTTTCCGACCACGTTAATAAGTATCTGACGGATTCGAGTAGGATCGGAAAGTATTCGAGCCGGGGTATCTTTTTCAAAATGCGATCTCAGAAAAATACCTTTAGCTTTCGTGCGTTCACGGAACACATCCATAGCACATCTCTACTTCTGATTGTTAATATGCTTGGGATTTATACTCTGTGGACCGTTATAATTTATAAAAAATCCATTGCACAGGGACTAGTGATTATTATATTAAAGTATCCTGTATTAGCCTATAGTGCGGCTATTGTAATTAGTGAGCCTTGGTTTAATAAATTAGGGTTAGCGACAGGGTTTTTAGCTTTTTTACTTTCAGTCGTTGTTTTTAGTTTAAGGAGATAACATATGCATTTTAATTGGACGCAGTTAATTCCAGGAGTGGGCCATCACTATGCTCACGTAGCTACGTTAATTATTGCTACAAGTTTAATTATGATTTTAGGTTTAGCTGCACGACTTTCATTAGGAAAAGGTGAAGCTGCAATTGTTCCAGCTGGAAAAGTTTCTGTTCGCGGATTTTTTGAAATGTTAACTGATTACATTTATACATTATCACAACAAGTAATAGGTCATCATGGCCGCGCTTTTGCGCCGTACTTCGCAGCGATATTTACTTTTATTTTAATTAATAATTTCATCGGATTAATTCCAGGCATGACTCCGGCGACTGAAAATTTCAATACAACTTTTGCTTTCGGTATGTTTTCTTTTTTAGCTTATAATGTTGTTGGATTAAAAGAAGGCGGCATGGGTTATTTAAAACATTTCTTAGGACCTGTTTTAGCGCTTGCGCCTTTAATGTTAATTATTGAATTAATTTCTCATTTTATCAGACCACTTACATTGGGTTTGCGTTTAGCAAATGTAATGACAGGCGATCATACAGTGCTTGCGGTTTTCTTGGATTTATTTCCAGTTGGTCCGTCAATTCCATTTTATTTAATGGGAATGCTTGTTTGCACAATTCAAGCGTTCGTATTTACTTTATTATCAATGGTTTATGTGGCTCTTGCTACAGCCCATGACCACTAATTAACCCGAAGGAGAAATCATGAAAACAGCAATCATCATTGCAACAACTTTATTGGCATCTGTTAGCGTATTCGCACAGGACGCAGCAGTCGTAGTAGCATCAAATTCAAACAGCGGACTAGTAGCAATTGCAGCAGCAATCGCAATCGGTTTAGCAGTTTTAGGTGGAACTTCTGCTCAAGGCAAAGCCGCAGCAGCAGCATTAGAAGGAATGGCTCGTAATCCAGCCGCTTCTGATAAATTATTTACACCACTTATATTATCGTTAGCTCTTATCGAATCACTAGTGATCTTAGCATTCCTAGTTGCTTTCGTTAAGTTACCAGCTGGTACTTTCGGTTTCTAATTTTAGAAAATCAAAAGTCTAAATACGACCCACGCCTTAAAAGCGTGGGTTTTTTTATTTCTGAAAATCGACTAGTTAATCTATCATATAAGTTGGAAGTAAAGAAAAACCATTGTTCCAGTGGAACATCATGCCCATTGATGGACATCCTGGGCGTGAACTAGATTTGTTATCAATTTTATTTTTATCAAAATTAATAACAAACGGATCTAATTTGTAATTTATATTATTTAAAGTAAATTCGGGCAGAAAAACGCTTAACTTAGCAAATGCAGGAATCTCTGGAAATTTAACACCCTTTTCGGTTAAATCATTTATAAATAAAATTTTCGTCGCGACTAAAATAAAATCGTCATGCTCGCTTGGATCAAGATCAAATTTGATTCTCAATCCGTCAATTTTTCTATTTTCAACAAAAGGTTGATTATAAATAAATGGATCCATTAGAAACGCAGACCCAATAAACCCGCCCCACCTCTTTTTATAAACCAAGTACTCCTTCTCGCTGTTGCCAGGCCTAACTTCATACTTATCGTCAAATTTGTCATGAGCTGACTTAAAGTTTTCCATTAACCAATAATCAAAATCAGAGGTAGTGGATTTGTTGATATGACACTGTTCGATTCTTAACTTTTTATTTTTAAAAATAAGATCCGTGCTGCTTTTAAAGCGAAAGGCGACATACAAAACCAAAGCCTTTTTATTGTCTACAGACAGCGTTGTGTAGTTTGTGTATACAGCCAGCAGTGCAAGCCCATTTTGATCAACAGGCTTTACGTAACCCCAAATTTTCCCACCACAATATTCAACAGCATATTTTTTATTAGAGTCATTTTCCCTTACAAGAGTAGATCGATGTATGCAGGAACTAGTTAATAACAATAATAAAATAAATATTATTTTCACAAATACTTATTTACAACACTCATCACAGAATCTTGGATTCTTTTTAAGCCAGCCTCTGTCGACGATTCAAAACGCACAACCAAGACGGGCTGAGTATTTGAAGACCTAGCCAGTGCCCAGCCATCATTAAAACTAATACGAATTCCATCAATTAAATTTACTTTGTAATCATCAGATGGTTTTGAAAAAGCTTCTTTAACTTTTTCAACAATAGTAACTTTTTTCTCTTCAGTTGTATCGATTCTGATTTCTGGCGTGTTAAACGCTGGCGGTAAACCTTCTAATAGCTCGGGAATGGTTTTTCCCGTTTTAGATAAAATTTCACAAAGCCTTAAGGCGGCGTAAGGTGCATCATCATAACCGTAGTTTCTGTCTGCGAAAAATATATGACCACTCATTTCACCGCCAAACGGGGCCTTGTCTATTTTAACTTTTTCTTTAATTAGGCTGTGTCCTGTTTTCCATAAGACAGGAATGCCACCATTTTTTTTCACATCAGCATACATGCGATCTGAACACTTCACGTCTCCCACAATTTTTTCACCGGCACGTTCTTTAAGAATTGCGCGGGCATAGATAGTCATTAATTCATCACCATAAATCATTTTTCCTGTGTGATCTACTATACCAATACGATCCGCATCACCATCAAAGCCGATCCCTACAATCGCTTTTTCAGATAAAACTTTTTCTTGAAGATGTTTTAGATTTTTTTCGACCGTTGGATCCGGATGGTGATTGGGAAATGTTCCGTCAGGCTTTTCAAATAAAATTTCAGGATCTAAACCAACTGTGTTAAACAATTTTCGAACAATACAACCACCCGCACCGTTACCACAATCAAGAATAACTTTGATAGGTTTTAGTTGCCCAAATTCTTTTTTATAACGCGCTAAATACTCTGGAAAAATATCATAGTCTTGTGATTTACCAGATCCAGATACGTAATCTTTAGCTTGAATAATTTTATGTAGTGTTTGAATGTCATCACCAAAAATAGTTGTTTGACCAAAAGATATTTTAAATCCGTTATATTCTGACGGATTATGGCTACCCGTTACCATGATTGCACCGTCAAGATCTAATTGAAAAGTTGAATAGTAACTAATCGGCGAAGTCACAAG
The DNA here is from genome assembly GCA_031421235.1 of Bdellovibrio sp. GTDB lineage: Bacteria > Bdellovibrionota > Bdellovibrionia > Bdellovibrionales > Bdellovibrionaceae > Pseudobdellovibrio. Next base: position 4,994 of record JANOOI010000339.1, on the reverse strand, counting down.
ACCCAACATGTAGACCTCAGCGCCGGATTCAACAAAAGCTTTTCTTAAGTTTTCAATGAGTGAAATTGAAGACAATCTAGCATCATAACCAAGCGATAATCTGAATTTCTTCAAGCCAGTTTTTTTAGCCACAAAAGAACAAAAAGCTTTCCCCAAATGATATGCAAATTCGTCATCAAACTGTTCGTTGTAAACACCGCGTATATCATATTCTCTGAAAATAATAGGACTAATAATCATAAAAAACTCCTGTGACAGTAAAAACAAAAATTAAGCTATAAAAGCTTATCTCTATTTCCAAGTAATTTCAAATTAAGTAAGATGGCATCACGCATAGAATGGCTATTCGCCACATTTTTATTAAAAATATCTTTAGCTGTGCCGTGATCAACGCTAGTTCGGATAAAAGGTAGTCCCAAAGTAATGTGCACACCGCTGTCTTGACCATGAACCATTTTAAACGGGATTAGACCCTGGTCATGATAAAGCGCTAGATATGATGAATATTTTTTCCAGTTTGATTTAAAAAAAGCGGCATCTGGCGACACAGGTCCAACGAGGCTCTTACTTTTAGAAACGATTTTATTTAAGTGTGTTTTTTCGAAAGAACCGATAATTCCTTTTTCGCCCGCGTGAGGATTTAATCCCAATAGACAGATAGGTCTTTTATCATTAGTTAATTTTTTAAGCTCTGTGCAAGCGGATATAGCCTGAACAATTAATTTTTTAGTTAATTTTGATTCAACACTTTTTAAAGCAATGTGATCTGTGGCAATCACCACATTAAATTCTTTACCAATAAATCCCATAAATAAATTATTTTTAGGATAAAATTTTCTAAAAATTCCAGTGTGTCCGACATAGCTATAGCCTGAATCAAAAATATGAGTTTTGGATATCGGCCCAGTGACTAGTGATGAAAATATAGATTTCTTACAGTACTCTGTTGATTTAATCACCCAGTCGACTGCGGGATTGTTTAGGCTTAGATCAAAAATAAATTTTGAATCCAAACTGTTTGTAGCCCGCAATATGGAATAGAATGAAACCGCAGTATCAATCGAATCAAAAGTAAAGCGATTAAACTTTTTATCGATCAACGAAAAAAGTTTTTTCTGTTTTGCTTCTTGTTTCGAATCACGAAATATAAAAAAATTAATATTTTTTTGAGGTCCAAGTTTAAATAACGATTTGGCGGTGACCTCAAAGCCTATACCATCTTTATCACCCGTTGTGATGGCAACTGCGTGATGCGAATTATTCATAGATTTTGATATAAGAGCTTTGTTTTTTTGATTCAAACCAGTTTTTCAATTGCCGTTTGAAATTCTTTTCGATCAAAGTTGATTTGATTTGCTCTTTATATTTCAAAAACTGAGGATCATAGCTTACTTTTTTATCTAAAACCTTAACGATATGGTATCCAAGTTTAGACTTAACAATCGCCGTTGTTTGTCCTTTATCCAAGTTTTCCACTGCTCTTTCTAAATCAGAGTTGAATTCGCCTGATTTAAATTGCCCAAGAAGTCCGTCTGGGTTGGCCGATTTTTCTTCGTTAAATTTATTTGCTAAGCTTTCAAATGATTCACCTGAAGTCATTTTTGAATAAACATCTGTCGCGCGCTTTAAAGCTTGTTGTGCCGAACCTTTGCGTGGGTCAAAGAAAATCTGAGCTATTTTATATTCGTTAACATTGGGGCGATAATTTGGGACTTTATTTTTATATTCGTTATAGGCATCTTCATCAGTAATTCTTAATTTAGAAATAATTTCTGATTCAAAAAAGCTTTGTCTTTCCATTCTGGATTTCAAAGTTTTTCTGTATTCAGGCAGCGTGTAGCCTTGTTTTTTAAGTGAAGCCTCAAGTTGTGATTTTGAAAGCCCATTTTTTTTGGCCAATTTGTCGACTTCTAGATTGACGGCATCTTCTGTAATTTCTAGGTTTTGCTTTTTAACTTCGGATTCAACTAATTTTTCTCTGATAATAAACTGCAATTGTTCGGAGCGGTTTGATTTAAGATCTGCGGCTTTTAGTTCTAACAGAAGTGATTCATCCAAAGAGCCTTCTTTTTTAAGACGCGAAGAGAAGCTATTTAGGTCAGATTGCAAAATCGATTCAGAATTTACGATGGCCACTATTTTATCAACAACTTCAACTTTTTTATCGGCAGCGAAAGTTAAATAAGGAAATAAGGAAATAATAATTAAAGATGATATATTTTTCATAATCATGTCTCGTCTCTTGTTTCGACAGTCAAAGCATCAATACCCTGAGTGTTTTTGTATATCTTGTATCTCTTGATTTGCTCTTCAAGCCAAGAAGAAAAAGCAGCTGATTCGCGAAGGGCCATGACCTCAGACAGGATCTGGTCTTGAACTTCTTCATATTTTTTCTGATGTGATTGGCGTCGCAGCAAGACTTTGAACAGTCTATAGCCCTCGCTTAATCGTATTGGCCCGATGAGTTCGGTTTTTTTATTCGTGAATAAAATATCTAGGTCTGAATCTGGAATACGATCAATCCAGATGGGCTTAACCGATAAATCATCAATTTTTTCTAAAGAGTATTTTTTGACAAGACTATTAAAATTTGGATTTTTTCTATAAAGCTTTTTAATAACATCAGCTTGGTTTTCATCGGCTACAAGAATGCTTTGGGCTTGAACGGATTCATTTTGGAAGTATTTTGGCTTATTATTATTGTAATAACTTAAGAGCTCCTCATCTGCAGGCTTAGGAATTTTATCACGTAACTTTTTAAACAAACGCTCTCGTTTTAAATCGACAATGATTGATTTTTTCCAACTGTTATATGAAATTTCGTTGTCTGCTAAGAATTCTCGGAAAGCCAGATCATTAGGGTAAGAGCCAACGATCTTTTTAATTCTTTCATCTATTTCTTTTGATGAAAGATCAAACTTATCTTCTATTGCCCAAAGCTGAATCACATGATCTATCACATAATCGGTCACGATTTTATTTTTAAAAGTTTTAATAATTGCAGGGTCTTTTGCAGACAGAGCATCAAGATCGCGAAGTCTTTTGGCCAACAGATCAGAAAACTCTTTTACGTTAATAGATGAATCTTCGACCTGAAGTAAGGTTTTTGAATGATACCGAGACCTTAAATAGTCACAAGAAGTTAAACCAAGAAACAAGCTAAATACAAAAAACCCCGCGATAACGGGGCTTAAGAAGACCAATAAAACCTTTATAAATTTATTCAACAAGTCTTGAGTTAACATTGACCGGATATTGTTTTTTTATTTTTTCGAAAAAATCATCGAATAAAACTTTTCTTTTTTCATCAAAAACAGCCATGCGAATTTCACGCTTAGTCGATTCTTCATAACTGCGCTTACCCGTTAGTTTTGCAATGTGAAATCCAAACGGCGTTTCGATCAACTGAGGCGTTGTTTCGTTGATTTTTAATTTCATAATTGAATCGTAATAAGAAGGAACCAAAGTTAATCTTGATTGCCAACCCACATCGCCGCCCAAGGTTTTTGTTGTTACATCATCGGAATATAAACGAACAAGTTCAGCAAAAGGTCTTTTTGATTTTAAAACCTCAGCTAAAATTTCATTAGCGCGTTTTTTTGCCTCCTCTTTTTGTTGAGCGGTTGCTCCTGGCTTAACTTCAATTAAAATATCCGAAATTCTGATTTGAGGATTTTTAGCGTAGTACGCTTTCATTTCATTTTCTGAAACTTTGTTTTCTTGAACTTTTTGGCCCAGTTCTTTTTCTAACATAGCTTTGTACATTTCTTGGTTCATACGATCAGCGACAACGGGATCTTTATCTAAATTTCTGCGCTTAGCTTCTTGAAGACCCATTTCATAACGAACAAGATCTTCTAAAAAAAGTTTTCTAGTGGGTTTGTTTGTTAAAACTTGCGAAGTCACTTCGGTGTATTTTTTATTGAATTCATCTAAAGTAATTTTTTTACTACCAACTGTTGCGACAATATCAGATCCTTTTTGAGCTAAAGAGACCGAGCTAATTACACTTGCAACTAAACTTAACTGTAAGCTCAACATTAAAATCCGTTTCATGTTTAAATCCTTTTCGTTTCACGTTTATAAACTTAAGGGTGCGACATTAAAAAACACCCACTTAAAATGCTAAATCTCTAAGCCCTAACCGACAACGAATTTAGAAGACCGACTGCGCGCATCAAATAATTGATTTTTCAGAGAAATCGCCAAAACCTCTGATCTTGGATCAGATTCTTTTGTGATGACAGTTTCAAACTCAGACCAATGAACTGAAATTTTTGAAAAAGGCTTTGGTAAATAGGTTTTATTCCACGATTTTGGAAACAACCAAAAAGCATCACAGCTAACGCCACCCGCATAAATTTTTGCACCTAGTAATCTAGAAATTTCAAAAACACCTGGCTTGACATCATAAATAGGTCCCTTGGGGCCGTCGACGGCTATGCTGCAATTTGACCCGCTTTTGCAAAGCTTAATAAGACCTTTTAGCGCGCTAACGCCACCGCGGGTTGATGATCCTCGTGAAGTTTTACCACCCAGTAATTTTAAAACAGTATTCATTAATTCGCCATCTTTGGATGTCGATGTCATGGTGGCGATTTTATATCTTGATGTCAAAGCCACCAAAGCCAGCTCGTCACCATGAAAGTGGGACAATATAACTGGATTTTTTTGCTGAATATTTTTTTTTAAAGATTCTGGTTCATGGATTGTGATTTTCCAAGTTAAAGAAAGCGATCGATAAATCACCCAAATTAAAAACCCAATAAAATACCCACGAACTTTATTCATTAATGTTGCAAAGCTTTTTTAAATTCTTCAGTCAGTTTTGGTAAAATTTCAAACGCATCACCCACTAAACCGTAAGTTGCTTTTTGAAAAATCGGTGCATTGGGATCACTATTAATAGCCACAATCACTTTTGAGCCACTCATGCCCGCCAAGTGTTGTATCGCGCCCGAAACTCCGACTGCAATATACAATGACGGCGCTAC
>JANOOI010000338.1:0-2167 GCA_031421235.1 Bdellovibrio sp. | reverse complement strand
GCTGCCAAATAGCCAGTTTGCAAAAGGTCTTGTGGACACCAATCAATTTGGGGAAATCATTGTGGATAACAAAGGTCGAACTTCTAGACCTGGTATTTATGCCGCTGGAGATGTCACCACAACGCCGTTTAAACAAATTATTATCGCCATGGGTGACGGCGCAAAAGCGGCTCTAACTGCTTTTGAAGATCGAATGTACGGGAACAGCCGCCACTAGATATCGGAAAACTGATATTCAGCGACGATTTTGCCAGCACGACTAACTAGCTTTTGGCTAACTGCACCTATGAAAGATCTTTCGTCTAATTGAATGTCTGAATGCTTTTTAAAATTTTGAATGGCTTGATCAACCGTAGCAAAATTCATTTGCAATACAACCACATGTCCTGACTGAACAATTTTTGCAGCTTCGGTGAAAATCACATCTTCAAAGCCAGCCATTGAAGTTAATCCGAAACAGATCACGTCAGGATCTGAATTGTATATTTCCTCAATCACATTTGTCAGTTGAGATTTATTTTTATAATTGAATTCTACTTGCTGAATACCCTGAACAATCATTTGAACTTTGTCTTCTAAAGTAAAAACAATATTTCTTTTTTGATTAAATTCATTTAACAACGAATAAACTGTCGATGTTTTTCCAGATCCAGACTGACCCGTCACAATAATTAAACCCTGTCTTCTTTTTGACATGTCTTTAAATTTATTTAATGCAGTTGGATCTGATCCACAGATTTTTTCTAAAGGCATCACGTCTTTTTCGGGATTCCAAAGAGTCATTGTCACTTTTAATCCAACAACTGTATCAATGCTATGATATTTAATTTGAATTTCTTCAGAATCACGCTTTAGAAAAATTCGATAATTAGAATTTTCATTTTTATTATCTAAAGAATTGATCTGTTTTGAAAAATATTGATTCATGTCTTTAAACTGTTCGATAGTCATCGTAGTAACAGAATGGGCGCCTTGATGTGACCGATAAGAAATTTCATAATCACCCCGCATCGGTGATATATGAATTGTTCTAACCCCTAAATCATAAGCTTCCCAAATAATTTTTTTTGATAAATTCTCAGTGCTTGTTTTAGTTTGACTAAAAAGATGGGCATCAAGTTCGCTGCGACTAAATCGCCACTGACGGCCTAATTTGTGGGCGGGCAGTTTTCCAGCTTGAAGCCATTTATATAAAGTACTTGAGGTTGTTTTTAGATAGGTAACTGTTTCGTTGAAATCAAGATAGTCTTGGTTTTGCATCTAGCATCCTTTACCGGCATTTACTGTCCGATGTTATCCATTATCGGATATCGGAACAGTAAATCTACAGGGCAAAGGACCGGTTTTTTATGAATTCAGATTCAATAACGTATTAAAAATAATATTTAGCACCAAGCCCAGCCATAAATCCAACTTCTGTTTCTGGTACAATAGCTATCACTGGATCTAATTTAAGATGTACGCCAATTTGTCGAGTCTTTGCTCCACGCCATTCTAAGCCAAGTGGGAACCTAACACCAAAACCAAGATCACCTGATTCTTTAGCGTAATAGCCGTCTTCGTCTCTGCGGTCTTTGTTGTTAATAACTACAAGTGCGCCTAGTCCGTAAAACAAGCTAATGTCGTTTAAATTAGGATTTTGAAAAACATTGTTCGTGTAAATTAAATAATCACCGTAAATATGTGTTGAGTTTTTGTATGAAAAAGAAAGTCCAACTTCAAAATATTTATTCGTTTCTAATTCAGTGGTGAAGTGAACAAATGTTGGTCCACCTAAAGTTAGGCCAGCTGCGTTTTCTGCTAATGTTTTTGCAGAAAATGTAAATACTGTGGCAAATGCTAAAAGAGTTACAATTGTATTTTTAATCATATCGATTTCCTTACTTGTTGATTTCGGTTTTTGTTTTAATGTTTAAAAAAATAAAGCCTAGTTATTTTAACTAGGCTTTATTCTGATGACTATTTTTTAAAATATCAACGGTTGATGTTATATTACATCATTCCGTCCATACCACCCATGCCGCCCATACCGCCATGACCACCGCCACCAGAATTTCCAGAATCTTTTTTAGTAGCTTCAGCAATCATAGTTTCTGTAGTTAACATTAAAGATGAAACTGATGCTGCATTTGTTAATGCACAACGAACAACTTTAACTGGATCAATA
>JANOOI010000337.1:0-7449 GCA_031421235.1 Bdellovibrio sp. | reverse complement strand
GTTCGAAATTATATACAGCTAAACGAGAAAGAAGCCCTTGGTATTATACCCTACAAAAAGAACCGTCTACGAGGGCTTTCGATGGCTGAGTGGGAAATACTATGGACCTAACACGAACTTGATTCGAGATTCAGGAAATACTGTGGACGTGACCGATAGCAATGGCAGATACCTATGAGCGTGACCGATACCCTAAATGACAGCCTTAAATTCAACACAATAAATTGCGGAGAACCTACTGATCTGATTGCTGGTTGCTTGTAGGGCTAGAAGTATCAGAAGGTTTTGGTACATAATTAGGAGCCTGTTTTTTAACTTGAGTTAAGAAAAGATTCTGATCTTGGCAATGCTCGCAAATTGGAACTTGTTCTGAAGGATCTTTACCTGGTTTAGTGTATCCAGCCTGAGTTGTATTTGTAGTCACAGGAGCTGAGCCATCACCATTTGGATCGTTACCGTCACCAGTGTGAACAGCTGATGTGCGGCCTTTCGGGAAAGCATCTTCAGCGTAAGTGATTGTAGATGTTGTTAAAACTAATAAAGAAATTAAAAGTAAATTTATCATTTTCATATATAAACCCTTTATAAATAAAGTTCTTGTGTAGCAGGAGCAATAATATCTAACAGATTATTAAACGTACTGGCAACTTGTGACGCCACTGTGGGCCCATCTTTGCTATCTACTTTGGAAATATCACCATTAGGTTTATAACTCACAACAATTGTGCCTAAACCAGGTCTGCTGACTGTTGAAGGCTTTCCGTAGCGTTCTTCATAATCAATCTTAACTATTTTTTTAGCTTGGTCAGTGATTGTTTGAATTCGCCCTTTTGTATCATAAGACATAGTTACTTTTTGACCGTCAGAATTTTCAGCAAAAGTCAGATTGCCTTTTCCGTCGTATTTAAATGAGGTCATTTTGTTTACAGCAGGTTGGCCTTTTTCATTTAAGAAAACGGTTTTCACCGAAGAAACTCTTTTAATCGACGAATCATAAGTGTATTCAAGTCGGCTAAACGGAGTTGCCTTCTTTTTTACTAAACCATCTGGATAGTATTCAAAATCCACGCGTTCGTCATTTTTTTTGATCGTGATCGGTTTACCAAAAATTTCATGGTAAGTAATATCACGAACGCTGCCGTTTACGTTTGTTTGGACCCGCGATAAAATCACTTGGCCGTTCGGTAATTGTTTATGCCAAAATTCATATCTGTTATTAGCCATAACTTTTTTGCCACAGGTTTTTGTTGCTGTCGACCAGTAATTGTATTTCGGATTATTCGGTGAAACTTCGTATTTATAGTTTTCAACACATTTATCGCGATCAGTGAAATTTGTTACCCAGTCTTTAACATTATCATATTTGATACCAATGAATGTTTTATCAGGCCACGAAGCTTTCGTTAAATTATGAAATTCGTTGTATTCGTATGTGTAAACGTCAGTTTCTTTTTTAGCCCACGCATTTCGATTCCAGATCAAATCATCTTGTTGATTGTATTTGTATTCAGTCATTAAACCATTTGGTCCTGTAATACGTTGAACTTTTTTATTCGGGAAATATTTGAATGTTAACTTGCGGGCATTGTTGTCTTGAGCTTCAATAATTAAATCTTTTTGATAAGTAAACTTTAAAAAGTTTCCGTTCTTGTCGTATTTATAAGTTAAGCGTCCATCCAAATCAAATCTTTGAGAACTACCGTCAGGAAGATTTCGTGTGTAATGAGTTTTATTAAAAGTAACACTTTCCACTTCTTTTCCATTAGCTAAATATTTTTGATTTTCTTTAACTGGAACTGTGAACCCGTTCTGTCTTGAATATTGTGATCTTAAATCGCTATCTTCTAAAAGCTGATTCGACAATTTGGCCCAGTAATCCGGGCTAGTGGTACTAAACTTTTTATCTGTTTTCATTTTAGAAATAATTTTAGCAATCGTTTGATCGACTTCTTTTTTAGAAAGCTCGTTAGTAGAATAGGTAACTTCTTGACCATCACCACATTCAGAAATTTTAATACGACCTTCAGATGTGACTTCTAATTTAGTTTCAAAATCAGAACACCATCCAAAGCCAAATAAACCATTAAAAATAGTTCTGCTTTTATAAGCACGTAAGACACGCATGTCGTAGCCTGAGCCAGGTACTTCAAGATCAACCCAAGCATTTGAATAACCTGCGTTATTCATATCAACCAAGGCCCAAGATGCATTTGTGAAAATGAGTGTTAATCCTACTGTGAGATACTTCAAAGTCTTCATCATTTAAACCTCATGTTTAATATCTATTAGACTTTTATTGTAACAACTTTCTTGATGATGATTCCACCTACAATTTGCAGTCCTAGCATTACGGCGAGTAAGACTAGACCTAAGGTGGTTTCGAACATTGGCTTAATAAACACTGGATCGATAAGAAAGAAAACAATACCCATAATGAATGGTATGCAAGAAACGATTATTCCTTGCATGATGCCCTGTGCAGTCATTGCAGAGATTTTCTTTTCTAGTTTTTGACGTTCACGAATAGTGGAAACAATAGTTTGAAAAGTTTCAGACATATTTCCGCCCGTTTCTTTCAGAATATTAATTGCAGTAACAAACATCTGCACATCAGGACGCGGAATTCGCTCACCCAAATCATTCAAAGCCTCTTCGAAACTTTGACCGAACTGTGTCTGGGTTAAAACCTGTGAAAATTCAGCTTTTACTGGGTTTGCCATGATATCAACAACCCTTTGCATGGACTGCTGCGGGTTAGAGCCCGATTTTATTCCGTTGGCCATGATTGTTAAAGCATCGACCATTTGATCCACAAATTGATTACAACGTTTTTCATAAAGAACTTTATAAATAATAGGTAATGCTTGAAAGCCCGCAATACCTGCTGAAGTACCAATAAACAAACCAACTGAAACCGCAGGCCATAGTAAAAGAAAAAATAAAGCGCCGATTCCAAAACTAGATAATAAAAGTAAAAGATTTACTTTTTTTTCATCAGCATCCATACCTAAAAGACGCATATGCACTAAAATTTGTGACTTTTTGTCGCTGCTTTTTTTAATAAAAGTATTTACAACTTTATCTGCGCTCATGTACACGACAGTGAATATTAAAATTCCAAATAATGGGAAAACAAGCCATTCATGTTTAAATATGTGCAGTATTCCATCCATACATTATCCTGCTTTTTTATTAGGATTTGTTCCTGGTGGAGGATTCGTTGGTGCGCTTGATACGGCTTTGGGCGCTGCACTTTCATTCGAGAAAATTTCCATCGGGATGTGGACCCCGCGGTCTTTTATTTCTTGAACAAATGAAGGCACAGTTCCTGTGGCTTGAAACTGTCCGATGACTTTTCTGTTTTTATCATAACCAGTTTCTTTAAATCGAAATATTTCAGCTAAAGTCACGATATCGCCTTGCATGCCAACAACTTCAGTAATGCTGATCACTTTACGACTACCATCTGACATACGCACAATTTGTACGATCAAATCAACAGCGCCAGAAATTTGTTCGCGAATTGCACGAATTGGTAAATCAAGGCCAGACATCATAACAAGTGTTTCTAAGCGGGCTATACATTCACGCGGCGAATTGGCATGTGTGGTTGTCATTGAACCATCATGACCCGTATTCATGGCTTGTAACATATCAAGTGCTGCACCATCGCGTGTTTCACCGACAACAATTCGATCAGGACGCATACGTAGAGCATTTTTAATTAAATCACGGATAGTCACTGCATTGGTGCCTTCCATTGATGCGGGACGCGTTTCTAATCTGACAACATGTTCTTGTTGTAATTGTAATTCTGCAGCGTCTTCAACTGTGATGACACGTTCGTTAGCAGGAATAAATTGCGAAATCATATTTAATAAAGATGTTTTACCGGATCCAGTGCCTCCGCTGATGACAACATTGTAGCCACATTCAACAGCGATTTTTAAAAAATCGAGCATGTTTTTAGTAATGCTGCCGTAATCAATATATTTTTCAGCAGATATTCCGCCTTTTTTAAATTTACGTATAGTTAATGTTGGACCGTCTAGAGATAACGGTTCGATCACAGCATTTACACGGCTGCCATCTTTTAATCTGGCATCAACATAAGGTGAAGATGTATTAATTTGGCGCCCAAGAGGAGTAACAATGCGTTCAATAATTCGTCGTAAATGATCATTCGATGTAAATTTCACACCGCTTAACTGAACTTTACCTGCTTTTTCGACAAATATTCGATTGGCCCCGTTGACCATAATTTCTGTAATAGATGGGTCAGCTAGCATATCTTCAAGGGGCCCTAGACCCAAAGCTTCCTCTAAAACTTCTTTAACTAATTTTTGCCGTTCGTCACGTGAAAGTTCAGGGCCTTCTTTATCCACAATTTGTGAAATATCACGTTGAGTTTTAGAACGCAGTTCTTTTTCTTTACTTTCGCTGTCATTAGCTTCAGCTAATATTTTTTTCAGATCAACTGTGCGAATAAGTTCTGAATGGACACGTAATTTTAATGCAATCCAAGGGTCTAAACCTTTTGATGAAGGCTGATTCTGTGAATCAGTGGCAATCCCTGGACTGGCTTGATTCGATTGACCTAAAGTTGACGTGCGTGGTTTTTGTGATAATTTTAATTTTTGTAAAGTGCCGCTTGAAAGTTTTCTGATAAAATCAAAATACGCTGCTGATAACGGTGATTTCGGTTGTGTTAATACAAATGGTTTTGATTGGGTGATAGAGGCCATAATGGAGGCTTCATCAGACGGAATAAGTCCAACTGGAACTAACCCTAAATGTTGACCGATCATTTGTGGCTGTAGACCATTCGCACTAGCTTTGTTAATGACTAATTGAAAAATATCTTTCGGAAAAGACTGAGTCATTAATTCATGAAGCATGCGTTGGGTTTGTTGAACCACAAGAATTTCCGGTGTTGATACGATTGTAATTGCAGTAGCATCTTGTAGAATTGCGTTCTGCATGGGTCCTAAATCGTTTCCGCAATCGACAACAATAAATTTAAAAGATCTAGAAAAGTGTTCAATTAATTTAGAAAGGCTTTCTGGCGAAACATTTAAAATTTCTTCGGGGCCACGCACAGCGCCTAAATAAGCAAAGCCTGATTGATGCTGTGCTAAAATTTGTTGGATCGGAACACTATTTAATGACGTTGTAGAATTAGCTAATTCACGCAAGGTTTTAATAGGTTTTAATCCAGTGATCACATTTTGATCGCCAGCACTTTTAGAATCACAATCAATTAATAAAACAGGTGTGCGTAATTCGGCAGTCATAGCTGCAGTTAAATTAGCAGCGAACACAGATTTGCCAACGCCGCCTTTACCGCCGACAACAGCTATCAGAATGCAATTTGAATGTAAGGCCATAAAAAAACCTCTACTCTTTCATTCTAAATTTTTTCTTCACTTGTTCTACGCCAGAACTCGCTGAAGATTTAATAATCGGGGTTACAAAAAGAACAAAATTGCTTGTCGACTTATTATATTTTTTGGCGTGATTTAATGTAATGTAAGCACCAGCACCAGTTGGTCCGCCATATTCATTTTCAGTTTTTTTACTGATTACTCCAGCCAGAGCAGCACTTTGGCGATCACGAATTGAAACAGTGGTATTGATTGTTGTCGAAGGAGACAAGCTTCCGTTACCAACGGAATTAACACTGAGTCCTTGTAATTCAATCAAGCCAGATCGTTCGGACTTAATCACAGGTGTTGTTGATAAATTTAAACTGTATGTAACAACTGGTGGTGGTGGCGCCGCAGCGGCTTGCCCGGGGACGGGCGCTGTCGTATTACCATTATTAATCGCGATTTCTCTTCTTAAGTTTGCATTGCTTCCGTTCTGGGTCAGAATCGAAGCTGTATCTAACAGTCTGATGTAGCCATGACTTTTTGCCCAGTTTAATTTGGGTAATAAATTATCAACGATCGATGCAATTTCACCAATTGATGTGGGCGCACGTGTTTGGGCAGATGCCGTTCCTAATCCTGTTAAAGACGGTGAAAAAATAAAACTAAAATTTTTCGCATATCTTTCGCTATATTCGACAATATGAATCACAACCTGAATCATTTTTGGTGGCGGCTCGACTTTGTCTTTGTTTTCACGAATTATAATATTATTTATAATATAGCCATCTACACCCGTGGCTGCACGACGACCAACAATTTCAACATTTTTTAAACTCTCTTCACCTTTTGGGCGAACAATATCAGGTAAATATAATGATACAATGTCTGTAACTTTTAATTTTTCTTCTAATGAATTAACAGAACCTTCTAAACGAATGTAATCCCCAATAGCTGTCACAGTAATTTCTGGATTATTAATGTCTCGTGAAATGTACTCAACAATTTTTTGCCTTGCGATCGGGCTTAAATTCACAAGACTTGTGACTGTAACGCCGCCCTCAGCAAATTGAGCGATCACAGTTCCGATTCGTTTTAAATCTTTTGGCAAAAGAACAAAGCCATCTAAAAGAATTTTTCCGTTTACGATTTTATATTCAATGCCTTCGACATCAGCCAGTAAGGCTTTAACTTCACGTAGTGATTTTTCAACTGTTTGATCACGCACATCGACACGCAGTTCAATTAATATTTGTCCCGTTTTTTTGTTATGAACGGTAATGATTCCGTTACCGACTTTTTGGGGTAAAATTCTAAAGACATCTGTGCCTTTGATTCTTTGAATATCAATCAAAGTTATTTCACCCTTGAAATTTAAGGGAATTTCAGGAATTAAAATTTCTTCATCGTGCTTAATTCCAGCAATTAAATTTAAATGTCGTTTAATTCTTTTTCGATTGGGTTCTGCAGTTAATAGTTTAACCGCATTTCCGCCGCCTTCAGAGGCTTCTTCATATTGTAAGACAGGATCTGTTTCGGGCGCAGAAGGACTTGTTTGAGACCAACTTGGCAAAAACAAAAATTGAATAAGTATTAATAAAAAAATGAATCCATTTTTTTTAAGTTGCATCTTCCTTTTAAAAACCTGGACGGGTTGTTCCAGCTCCATTGTTTAAGTTTGGCTGAGTTGGAGGTGAAAATCCACTAGGTTGAGCAGTAGGTTGGCCCATCGTCTGGCCTAGTCTAGCTCCGAAAGCTTTCTGTTGGATTGTTTCAGCACTTGAGGCCATTGCACGGTCGAGTTTTTTACGATCGCTCGGATTACGAAGTAAAAAATAAAGACTATCTGGATTAGTAGAAACTAAATAAATCACGTCAGCTGCAGAACTAGCATCAACTTCGATTGTTAAAGTGTTGTATTTAGTGTCACCAGTTAAAGTTGTTTGGATCAATCCACGTCCAGTTGGATCTTTTTCAATTGTTCTAGGAATTGTATTATTTAAATTAATACCCGTGGCTAATATTGTGATGTTTTCCATTAACAAAACAACTTCACGCTTTTGTGAGGCACCCTTACCAG
>JANOOI010000336.1:0-4936 GCA_031421235.1 Bdellovibrio sp. | reverse complement strand
AAAAGAGCTTATAGAAGAAAAAACGGTTGAAGACACGCCTTCAGCAGCATAGGCTGCTGGCGCAGAAATGAACGTACTAAAAGCAAAAACAGATTTAGTTCTTTCTGGCACTGTGGCTTTTGAAGAAACGATTCAGTTTTTAGAACCACATGTAAAAATTAAATGGCTATTTAATGAAGGTGATTTTATTTATAAAAATCAAACTTTATGTTCGATCGAAGGTGATTTGATTCAGGTCTTGAAATCCGAACGTGTGGCTTTGAATTTCCTAGGAAGGCTATCTGGTATTGCGACGCTGACAAGACAATTTGTAAAAGCCATCGAAGGCACGCAAACCCGAATTTTAGACACACGTAAAACGACCCCGCTATTTCGTGATCTAGAAAAAAAAGCAGTCACACATGGTGGTGGTCTTAATCACCGTTTTAATTTATCTGACGCGATTTTAATTAAAGATAATCACATTTCCCTTATGGGTGGCATTACAAAAGCAGTTTTACGCACAAGACAGCATACTGATTTACCGATCGAAGTTGAGGCTTCAAATATAAATCAAGTTAAAGAATGTATTGATTTACGGGTTGATCGCATATTGCTTGATAACATGAATAACGAAAATTTAGCTGAAGCACTAGCCATAATTCCGGAACATATTCAAACAGAAGCCAGCGGCAATATGTCACTTGATCGCGTAGGATCTGTAGCTGCTTTAGGTGTCGATTTTATTTCAGTAGGTGCCTTAACACATTCTGCCCCCTGCGCAGATATCAGTCTTCTTTTTGATTGGACCTAGATTCGTTTTTAGTTTAACACTAACTACTATGCAAGATAGCCCACTGATTGATATTAATATCGCGAAAGTAACCCACGCTTGGGCTGAATCGCAAAATATTTCCTGTGATTTTCATCATACACTTGATAGCACAAATACATTAGCTAAGAACGATGCTTTTAATGGCCTTGATGCGATTCAGGTTTACATCTGTGAAGAACAGACTGCTGGACGCGGGCGTGCAGATAGAAAATGGGTTTCACCGAAATCTGGATCATCATTACTATCAAGTTGGTCTTTTAGATCTGCACAGGCACCAACTCCTTATTTAACAGCTCAAATCGGAAAATCATTGCTGTTCGCAGCTAGATCAACCTGGCCTTATCTTGATTTTCAATTAAAGGCGCCGAATGATTTATTGATCGAAACAAAAAAAGTAGCCGGTTTGTTAGTTGAAACAATTTCTCAAGGCGATCAATTTAGAATAATTATCGGCCTTGGATTAAATGTACTCACACCACCAGTGGGGCTCACAGAAGCTACACATCTTATAGCTGCGCTCGGTGAAAAAAAATTACCCTTATTAGGTGAAGATTGGATTCAGTTTTTAGATCGCTGGCTTTTTGAAATTTGTTTGGTTATTCCTGAAGCTCATCAACAATTAAGTCCGACTCAGAAATCAATTCTTGTATCTGCTTTTAATCATTCCAACAAAAATTATAAAAATTTTGACCAACTTGAAGAGGACTTATGGCGCTAGTATATACTCCAGAAAAGCCTGAATTTGGCACACACTGTGTGGATTTTACTTTAACATCAGTGACTGACGGCAAAAAATATTCATTGAAAGATTTTACAAATGGTCAGCCCTTGCTGGTTATGTTTATTTGCAATCACTGCCCCTATGTCATTGCTATTGAAGACCGGTTAATCACTTTGGGACACGATCTGATCAAAGAAGCTATTAATATTGTCGCTATTTGTTCAAATGATGAAAATTCTTATCCTGATGACAGTTTTGAAAATTTAAAAAAACGACACATTGAAAAAAAATATTCATTTACTTATTTGCAGGATAAAGACCAATCTGTCGCAAAAAAATTTGGGGCTGTATGCACACCTGATTTTTTTCTATATGACAGTAGTCTAAAATTAAAATATCGAGGACGCTTAGATGATTCATGGAAAAATCCTGATCTAGTGACTGTGCGAGAACTTTATAATGCAGCCATAACGCTTAAAAATAAAAAAAGTATTGCTGAACAAATCCCATCGATGGGTTGTTCAATCAAGTGGACTAAATAAATGATTAAGCACACATTATATGCTATCACTGTAGGCTTAGTTATATTTTTTCTTTATCTTCTTCAATACACGGGCGCTTTTAAAGCAATTACTTTAGGGGTTGATGATCGCGGACCTTACACAATGATCTACAAAGAACACAAAGGGGCTTACCATCAAATCGTTCCTGCAATTGAAACTGTTGAAAACTGGGCGCGTGCGAACGGCTTAAAATGCCGTTTAAGCTTTGGGGAATACTTCGATGATCCAAGACAAGTCGAAGAAGGCCGTCTCACATCACGGGGTGGCTGCTTAATTGAAACAATTGCGCCTGCGGCCGATACTGAACAAAAGGTTTTGGCTCAACTTAAAAACAAAATACCAGCAGATTTTAAAATAGAAATTTATCAAAAAAGAAAAGCTGTTGTCGCTTTATTTACCGGAGCCCCAGGCATCGGGCCCATGAAAGTTTACCCTAAAGCTGAAAAATATATTCAAGAACAGAACTTTAAAAAATCAGGATCTATTCTTGAAATTTATGAAGTGTTTGCAAAGAATACGATGCAAACACTTTATATTTGGCCAATTCAATAATAAGTCGAGTCTACAACTTCAACAGCTGTAAAACTTCTATCCAAAAGTCTGTGTTTTAATATGAGAAAAACCTGTAACGGCTCGATTTATATATAAATTGAGTTACGATAGAAGCAGGGGAATCCATATGAATCAAAAAACACTTATTAAGTTTGTGGCGATATTTACTTTGCTAGCTACTACTGTCGTTGCTTTTCAAAACTGCAGCAAATCTCAATTCTCAGCTATGAAAAATTATTCTTCATTGGCTAAAGGTTCAACCAGCTTATCTGCCGGCGAATCTGCATCATCAACTGGTGTAGTGATACCTACTGATGAAGTCGTCGCTCCTGTTATAAAAAAATGTTCTTTTAACGGACAAACTGTTCCTGAAGGCCAATCACGACAAGCTTATCAAAACTCATCAGTTCCTTTTGGTCAGAACTGCCTTTCTGAAGAAAGATTTTGTATCAAAGGTCTTTTAGAAGGCAGCTATAATTACGCTAGCTGTATTGTCAATGCACCAGCTGCGTGTATGTTCAACGGCCTAACTGTTCCACATGATACTGAAATCACGGCTTACCAACAATCAAGTGTTGATTTCGGATCTTCATGTCAGAAAGTATCTGAAAAACGAAAATGTTTAAACGGACAACTTTCAGGTTCATTTAGCTTCGCTAGTTGTGCAGCTAATTCTCCAGCGGCTTGTCTTTTCAACGGTCAAACTATTCCACACGGACAAAATGTGACTGCTTATCAGAATTCTACTATTGCCTATGGATCTGGCTGTGTGAATGAGTCTCGACAATGTAATAATGGACAACTTTCAGGTTCATTTAGTTTTGCAAGTTGCACGGCTAATTCTCCGGCGGCTTGTCTTTTCAATGGCCAAACCATTGCACATGGACAAAATGTAAATGCTTATACTGCTTCAACAGCAGCTTATGGATCAGCTTGCAATGTCGAATCTCGGGCTTGTAACAATGGTGTTTTATCTGGAACAAATACTTTTGCAAACTGTCAGGTTGATGCACCAGCAATGTGTCTTTTTAACGGTCAAACTGTAGCTCACGGAGCTTCCATAAACGCCTACGCTGCCTCAACTGTTGCTTTCGGATCAACTTGTAAAGTCGAATCGCGAGCTTGTACGAATGGTGTTTTATCTGGAACAAATACTTTTGCAAACTGTCAGGTTAATGCCCCAGCGTCTTGTTTGAAAAATGGAACAACAATAGCGCACGGCCAAGTGATCTCGACTTTCACAAAAAACAGTGTAGCCTATAATGAAACGTGTGATGCAACATTAACAACTTGTACAAATGGACAATTATCGAATTCAAATCCTTACACAAGTTGTGTCGTTAGACCCAAACCAATTGTTGTTAATATTGCTTTAGGTGTTCGTGGTGACTGTACACGATTTTCTTGTCCAGCGAATGCACCTTATTTAATAGGTTGTTCAATTCAAAATTTAGGCTCAGACGGACGCTTCTTAGTTCAATACAACAGAACACAAATTCCTAAAGCCAATGACATTTATGTTCAAGAAGGTGATAATTGCAGTAGCGGCGGTTTCTCAGGAAACATATCATGTTCTTCTGAATTCTCTGCGAACCTAAATGCCACAAGCTGTCCTGTGTATTGGTTACGGAATTCTTATCCGAACGGATTTTTTCAGCCTATCAGTACAAAAGTACCCGTCCCAGGAGCAATTTATCAAGCGTTATAAGAAGTCCTTTTGAAAAGGACTTCTTATAAAAAATAAAAACTTACAGCGCAGCTTCTTTTTTAAGAAGTTCTTCAACAGTCATACCAACACCAGCGTGACCTTTAAAAACTGTGCCTAATTTACCTTTGTTAAAATGATCTGCTGCTGTTGCATAAGCTTTTGCTGGCAACGGCACATATTTAACTTGCGGGATGATTTTAGCCGCTTGTTCAAAATACATTTTAATGAATTCTTTAACTTCTGTTTGTTTTGCAGATTCTGCATTTACATAAATAAATAATGGACGTGATAACGGATTGTACGTTGAAGCTTCAACTGTTTCACGAGAAGGCAGCGTCGCAATACCTGCTTTGTTCACTACAGCTAAAGCTTTTAATTTAGATTTATTTTCTAAATAATACGCTAATGGTAAATAACCTAAGGCACCTTTGTTACCTGCAACACCTTTAACCAGAATGTTATCATCTTCAGATGCTGTGTAATCACCACGTGATGATTTTGCTTTACCGACGATGGCTTCAGTAAAATAATCAAAAGTTCCTGAATCTGCACCGGCACCGAAAAGTTTTAAATCAGTT
>JANOOI010000335.1:0-2958 GCA_031421235.1 Bdellovibrio sp. | reverse complement strand
TTCATGAAAGAAGCTTGTTGCAAACCCTAAAACCTGCCGAAAATCAAATAAAGAGCTTCTGAGCTCATTCAAGTTCCGAATATCAGACGACTAATACTCTATAAACCAAATCCCTAAGGGCATTTATCGGGGGCAGTTTCTGATTATTTCATCACTCCGTAAGCAATAAGCCAAGGTATTAAAATATATAAAATACTGTCTCTAATTAAATAATAGAAAAAAAACAACAAAGCTAATTTCCAACCATATTTTTTAAAAGTGGCTTTGAAACCAATCGTTTTAAAATCATGACGTACATTTTTAAGAAAGTTTTTAAATCTCTGAATCGCAGATTGACTCAGGTCCGACTGGATTGTTGTCCCAGTCATGAACCCAGTCTTCTCGCCGAAGTGGTTTAAGACCGTGTTTTTCACGGGCCTCATCACAACGAGAAACGTTTTGGCCATCTTCATAAGAGGCTTTAAAACGGTGACAAGGAGAAGGTCTATTTTCATATATTTCACAGCTAACAAAATGGCCGATTCGACCTTTTAAGGCAACACATTTAGGTGAGTGTTTAACATCTGTGCCCTTCATGCTTCTAAGTTGTGATGTTGTGTCAACCCAAAGACCATGTGGAACAGCATTAGATTGCTCTTTAAGTTCGGCTTCGCGCCAGTAGAACGAAACACGAAAGCTTGCACAGCAAGCTCCGCATTTTTGACAGGGATGTAATTTGTCAGTTGATTGGCTAATTACTTTTTTTCGCCTTCAGCTTTTTTGGCGTCATGCTTGGCTTTTCTTTGATCTTTAAAAGCTTTCATATCAGCTTTTAGTTCTTTTCTTTCTTCATGAAGTTCTTTGCGTGCATTTTTGCAAGAGTCAGAAAATGTGAAATCCTTATGGGCCTCTTTAAATGTTTTCATACATTTCAAAAGACCTTCGCCGACTTCTGTGCCTGCACAACCTGTTTTGGTTGCGTCTTCAGAACAAGCTGCTTCGACTGCATCTTTTTGAGCTTGGATTTTCTGCTTAATTTCAGCCTTTTTTTCGCTATGTTTACCGTGGCCATCAGCTGACACATTGGTACAGATTAATAGGATCGAAAAAAGACATATGATAGTTTTCATGGAATACTCCTTTAAGTGTTTTAAATAGCTTAACTGTAGCTTAACTATAGCTTATACATATTTTTTTGACTTCATAAGTGGCATTATTAACCTTTTTTTAGATATTATACTGCGCATAAAGACCAATGGCTTGCTTTTTAGACCTAAAATACCCTTCAATAAAAAATGATCAAATAAATGAAGTGGTTAAGTTTTCATATTGAAAGGGTTCATCGTGAGTAAAATCACTAAAAGTAGCACAGCAGAGTATTTCGCAAAAAACTTACAACAAGTGGGCTTTTCTTCGCCTTTAAAAGCCGTTTTAACAACCCTCAAAGAAGCCGTAGATAATTCACTAGACGCTTGTGAACAACACAAGATTTTGCCCGATTTAGAAATAGAAGTTCGAAAAGTAGGTAATGGTTCTGCTAAAAATACTGATTTAATCAAGATTGTAGTCGAAGACAATGGGCCAGGAATTGAAATAGAAGACATGGCTAAAGTTTTCGGTGAATATTTAGCGTCATCAAAATTTGGTCGCGGGCAATGTTCACGTGGTCAACAAGGCATTGGTATTTCAGCAGCGACAACTTGGGCGCAAATAACCAACGCCAAAGGTGTTCAAGTTATTTCAAAAACAAAAGGAATGCGTAAAGCCATTTCAGCACAAGTCGATGTCGATATTAAAACAAATACGGGCATTGTTCGTAATAAAGAAATGATCGATTGGAAAAACAGATCACACGGTGTTCGTGTTGAATTTCTAATGGATGGTCGTATTCAATTAAATGGTGATGGTGGACTTCAAACTTACATCGAGGGTACAGCCCTTTTAAATCCGCATGTAACAATGAAGTATCGCTTAGGCGACATGGAGTGGCAAAAGACAGATCGCGTGAGCAATGAATCTCCGGAAATTCCAGAAGCCACGCTGCCACATCCACATACGTTTAAATTGGGTGAATTTATCACGCATTCAACGTTATACGGAAAAATTTCTCTTTCAAAATTTTTAAAAACGGGTTTTTCGCGTATTAATGATCAATCGATCAAAGATTTCGTTAAAAATGGCATGTCAAAAGGCCTAGTCGAAAAAACAATTACGTCTTTAACTGACGAAGAATTTAAAAAAGTTTTTCAATCGATCCAAGCCACTGAATTAATGGCGCCATCGACAAAATCAGTTCTAATGGTCGGTGAAGAATCACTTTCTAAATCGATTAATCGTCTTGGAAAAGTCGATTTCTTTTCTGTCGTCACTAGAAAACCAATTATTTGTGATTTCAAACCTGTCGTTGTCGAAGTCGCTTTAGCCCGGTTTATCGATCGTGGCGATGAACAATCTCCAGTTCAATTACTGCGTTTTGCAAATCGTGTTCCATTACAATTTGATAAATCAGGTTGCGCGATCACATGGGCGATTGAAAGTGTAAATTGGAAATCATATGGTTTAGGTCAGCCTAAAGAATCATTACCGCAAGGCCCTTATGTTTTTGCGGTTTCAGTGGTTTCACCATTTATTAAGTTTAAAAATGCATCGAAAGAAACAATCGATGCGTCTGAAGAATTAGTTGAAGAAATTCGTAAAGCTTTAATGCAAGCTGGGCAAAAACTTTCACGTCATATTAAACATGAAATGAAAGAAGCTGATCTAGAGAGAAAATTAGCCCATATTGAGCAATTTGGTCCTATTTTAGTTGAAAAACTAGTTCTTATTGCTGGGGCAAACGCTTCACGAAAAATAAAAGCTGAAGAAGGACTTAAAAAGATTTTGGGTCGTGATTCTAAAGAAGCTATTTATGTTCTTGAAGTGGCTCAGACAAAACTAGCTGAACTATAGAAAAAAGAAGCTAAAAAAGTTGGAAAAACA
>JANOOI010000334.1:0-7171 GCA_031421235.1 Bdellovibrio sp. | reverse complement strand
TTTTCATCAGCTCCGTCGAAAAGTCCCAATCGTAAATCAACATTTTGATCAATAAATGTAGTTATATTGTCATCAGATTTGACTTTAAGAAAGCTTGTATCTGCAGGAGTACGTGTTTTATTGTTTTTTTGTACAATTTGATTTTTATTAACTTGTTTTTTTATGGCATCAGTTACTTTTTCTTTTACTGAATCTTTTGTTGATGCTTTTAATTCATCACTTTTATAAAAATCGACAATCAATTTTGAAGGTTGATCAGTTAAATAATCAAAAGTTTCAATTGAATCATTAACTAGCACGAATTCTATGGTTGTTGAATTTTCAAGATTGTTAGGGACGGCATTCACTGCGGTTATGAACTGATTAGGAATTGATTTCAAATCTTTGATCGCGTCTGAGTCTAGACCTTTGACCTGTAACTGGATTTTTGTTTTCCCATTAGCTGTGACTTTTTTCAAATCATAGTCCCAATTTTTTTGCCCAGAGATCTCAAAATTAACTGTTTCACCCTGTTGTTTCAGTTGAGCTTTAAGATTTGCTGACCAAGACTTTGGGATGGCAATTCCTGTTATAAAAATCATGATCATAGCTAAATTAAAAGTATTTTTTTTCATCACAATTATTAATTAGCATTTGTAATGCCAAGAAAAAGTTGTTTCCATATCCAATAAATTGAAGACTAGGAAATTTAGTCCTTTTATTTTGGCGAACGCTGACAAAATGTTGACGTTGATTTATCTAAATGAAGCTTCATATCCTAGACTAGACGATAACACAATATAACATTATAATTTCGTGAATGAAGTTAAAAAAAATATTCATTTCTTTAATTATATTAATCATTGTACCTGGATGTATATCGAGCTTTTTTAAAGAAGCGGCTCCAACTTTTTCAGATAACATTATTTATGCTGATCCAAAGCCAAATTTTATTCGCTTAACTAGTTATATTTATCCTGCTTGGAAAAATACAAAAAATGGATCGGTCATCTCATTAGTCTCTGACTGCACGGAAAATCTTTATGATTTAAAAACAATTCACACTTTGATTAACGATTCCCTGGATCAATTTAAGGTGATTTCCGAAAAAATGACACAGCTTGAAACAGGCCACCCGTCTTATTATCGTAGGCTGCAAGGACAAATTGATTCAAAACCAGTTGAAGTTCAAGTTTATTCATTTCAACATAAAAAATGTAATTACTTAACATCATTGTCTGGTGATCCTAAAAAAGTTTCAGCAGATCTTGAAACTTTTCAAATTTTCAACAAACAACTTAGTTTTAAAAAATGAATGACACAATACTGGGCCAAAAAATTAGGGATCAACTTGAGTTCTTAGGCGGAGTTTCAATTCTGTCCAAAAACTGCTTCAGTGAAATACGAACTAAGCCTTTTCATTTGAATTTACTAATTGACCAGATTTATTTTATTGGAGTTAAATCTTTTCCGTTAATTGTAATTACAGCGCTTTCGACTGGCATGGTCATGTCGCTTCAGTACGGTTTAGGATTAGAAAAATTTGGTGGCAAACCTTATGTCCCGCGTTTAGTCGCATCAACTATTTTACGTGAAATGGGACCCGTTTTTACAAGCTTAATGCTGGCTGCGCGCGTAGGCGCAGGCATGGCCAGTGAAATTGGATCCATGGTTGTAACGCAACAAATAGATGCAATGAAAGCTTTAGGCACTTCACCCATAAAAAGAATTGTTATCCCCAGAGTTCTAGCTTGCCTCATCGTTTTACCATTACTAGTCGCAGTCGCTAACCTTGTTGGCAATATAGGTGGTTTAATCGTAGGTTCGACTGAACTTAATATTGATCCACAATTTTACTATCGTCGTGTTATTGAAACTTCTAATTTGAAAGATTATATTGCAGGCTTTGGTAAAACATTTTTCTTTGCATTATTTATCAGCTTACCGTCATGCTATTACGGTTTAACTGTCAAAAATGGAACTAAAGAAGTTGGTATCGCCACAACAAAAGCTGTTGTGACAGCATCGCTGTTAATTCTTGTCGGCGATTTTTTTCTGGCAAAAATATTTTGGATAATTGAAAAATGGCTTTAATAGAAGTAAAAAACTTTAGAAAATCATTCGCGCATAAAACTGTTCACGAGAACGTGAGTTTCTATGTTAAAGAGGGCGAATGCCTTGGGCTGGTTGGCGGATCAGGCGTTGGTAAATCTGTTATTTTAAGAAGTTTGATCGGACTTGAAAAAGCTGATGCAGGACAAATCGTTATTGATAATCAAGATATTACTTATTTTGACGAGGATCAGTTGATTGAAGTCAGAAAAAAAGTTGGCTACGCTTTTCAAGGTGGTGCTTTATTTGATTCAATGACAGTTTTCGAGAATTTAGCGTATCCACTATTAGCGCATACTTCACTTTCAGATCAAGAAATAGCTGATCAAGTTAAATCACAACTTGCTGAATTTGGTCTAGATGATACTCAGAAATTGTATCCAGGTGAACTCTCAGGCGGCATGCAAAAAAGAATTGGCTTAGCCAGAGCCATGATCTTAAAACCCCGTATTATCTTGTATGACGAGCCCACTGCTGGCTTAGATCCTTACAACACAAAAAAAATTCAAGAATTGATTCTACGATTGAAATCTAAAGGTGTTACATCAATATTAGTGACCCATGATATGCCAACAGCGATTGCAGTTTGTGATAAATTTGCATTTTTAAAAAACAAAGTGATTCTTGAACAAGGGACTATCGATCAGTTACAACAGAATAAAAATAGTCTTATCCATCAGTTTATCGAAGGAAATATTTTATGATTAAAATTAAGGTCGGAATATTCGTAGCCATCGGCTTAACCACACTGATCATTTCGGTCTTCATGCTGGGGTCAAATAAATCCTATTTTCAAAAATCAATTCTCATCACAACTTACTTTGATTCAGTTCAGGGTCTTAATAACGGGGCCATCGTGTCGATTGCTGGTGTTAAAATTGGCAATGTCGAAAGCCTGGAATTTGATGATGAAAAAAACTTAGTCAAAGTGACTTTTTTAATCGATGAAAGCTTTGCTCCGAAAATTAAATCTGATTCTGTCGTTGAAATTAGAACTCAAGGCGCATTGGGTGATAAATTTTTATTTATTACACCCGGTATGGCCAAAGATTTTGTGCAAAAAAATTCTGTATTAAAATCTGAATACGGATCTGACATTATATCTGTATTCAGCAAACGTGGCAGCGAAAGTGAAAAGATTTTCGATACTATTAACAATATTAGTAAAATTGTAGAAGGCTTAGCCATGCAAAATAAACTACCTAGTGTTGTCAGTAAACTTGATAGTGCAGCAGGAAATTTTAACGAAGCTTCACAAAAAATTAATGCCGCCCTAAAAAGTGGTAAGCTAGAAAGCTCAGTTAACAAATTAGATCGCATTTTAGAAAAAATTGATAACGGTCAAGGCACACTGGGAGCACTGATTAACGATAAATCCGTCCATGAAAGATTACGTACGATTCTGGGCGCGGGTCAAAAACAGCAACAAGTGAAATCAATTCTTAAATCAAGCACTGAAGAATAAACCATCAGAATAAGTCACCCTTTATTTCTTAAAGAACTTTCGAAGCTGTTCTTTGAACTGTTCATCGTGCGTGTATGGAACACTTTTGCGGTCTAGTGTCAGTCTGATATCTTTAATCATGTTTTGAGAAAATTTTTGGTTGATTGAATTTTTAATAGCTTCAGACATGAAATTCATTTGGGTCAACCATGTTGAATTTTTCACCCACAATGTCAAGACACCTTGATGGTACGAAATTGGTTCGCAAGATTCAGCAGTCGTTTTTCCAACAATATCTGACCAATTTAACCATAGTTTCCAACGTAGAAACTGATCTGCAACAGGCCCTTTTTGATCTGCAAAAAGAGTGCTAAGAACCTCTGCCCCTGATTTAAATTTAGCTTTAAAATCTTGATTCGACATCTGCTAGTTTTCTATCCTAGTTAAATAAAGCAGTCACCTTTATTGTGCTGCTTTATCTGCGTCCTGTGTCGCTGTTGACGGCATATCAAAGCCATAGATTTGATTTTGTTCATTTTCGATTTTACGCACATCCGCGGAAGTTATACATTTTTTAAACCAGCTTGCTGACTTGCTGCCTTTACTTTTGTATTTCAGGACATCAGCACTTTGATTTGGATCTAAACGAACTATGCCACGACTATCGCTGCAAACTTCTTTACCCGCTGTACTTAAGGCACAATTTTTCCAAGTGGCTGATACAACGACACGGCCATCTTTAGTCATGTTCGGAAATCCGACAGGTTGAAATGATTTTTTATCATCACCCAAATAAAAATTAAGTCCTAATTCAGGATCTCTGACATACAGACCGTTCGCTGGTGAGTTTGTTTTGTTGTCACTCACTAAGATCGGTCCCGCCCACATGACAGGTGGTAATTGACCGTTACTTTCTAAGCCCAAGGCCGCTTTCTGGCTGACTTGACCTAAATCATCAACTTTTTCGCAACGACCGCTGTCTAATATTTTATATATTCTCATTGTTGGCTGGCTATCTTTCGGATTTGTAGGCATTGCACTTAGAAACTGGCCCGAAGGAGAAATCATTGGTTGAAAAAATATTTTTCCCTCTGATTTTTCTAGATTTTCACACAATACAAAACGCTTGTTGTTTTTAATTTTGTAAGATCCACCCTCTTTAACCATATCAGTTTCACTCATGTGTAAAATACCTTTACCCATATCTGATCCACGATTAAAACCAGCACTTGCGTTATTGTTTGGCCAAGCAATCGATCTGATTTTGAAAGCATTATCAGTTCCGTTGGGTAATTCTGTAGAAGCTGCATACCAACCTGATTCACCTGCTTTGAAATAGGGCCGTGAGTTTTTTTCATTAGATCTGATGTCACTGATTTTATGGTGTTCACCATTAACGTTAACGATAAAACGAAACGTTGATAATAAAGCGAAAGCTTCATTCGCTAAAGGTGTTTTATAAGCATAGGCTTCTAATTGATTTTTTGAAGATGATTTTTTTATTTCTAATAAAGTGACTGATCCTAAATGTGTTGAATCACTTCTTAAAATATAACGTCCATCAGGACTGACCCGCTGATATTGACCAGTGCTTTCATTATTTTCAGATCCATTCTTGGTCATAGCTGCATAGGGAATGTATTCATAAGCTGGTACACATTGATTAGCATTGGCTAATTTTGAAACCATCATAAAAAGTAAAATGACAGAATTTGTGTTAAACATTATTTCAGCTCCGTTGCGTACTGATTTATAAGACTTTGAAAATCTTCAGGCGTATTGATTCCAACAATTCTTTTAGAATGAATTTGGCCATTGTTGTAAACTAAAAAAGTTGGGTAATGTAATGTTGCATCCCGCAAGTAAAGATCAACAGATGCTAATTTGCGTCCTGAAAAATTTTGTTTTTTAGATTTTAAGGCCTCATTAGCTTCGTTGAATGAAACGTCATGAGCTAATAAAGATGTAAATTCAAATTTATTTTTTTGCGCCAATTGAAAATAATCTTCAGAATGATTCACAGAATAAACCATGCGCGGTGACCATATGTATATAACACCTTTTTTTTTCTGCCCAATTAATTTAACAAGATCACTGTCTGTAAATGGTTTTGTCTTATTATCAATTTTTTCATCATACATTTTGAATTCGCTGACATTTTCTTCAGTAATCTTGCAGTCTTTATTTTTAAATTTAAAAAAGTTTTTAACGGAGCTTTCGTAAGTTACTAAATCAATACCGTCTTTATTTGTTTCAAAAACAACCCAGTGGCCTATTTTTTTTGATTCCATTTTATAAGCCTTATTAGCATAGCTACTAGCATCGGCTTGCTTCCATTTGGCGTCGGCTGCGAAGTCAAATTTAGCCAATATCTTTTCAATTTGCGGACTGCACTTGGTCGGTTCTGGCCAGTTAAGTGCAAAACTACTTTGGCTGAAAAACTGAAGAGCCAACACTATAAAAAAGACATACGGCACAGCACCTGACATATTAACCCCGCTTTATCTTTCTATGTTAATGGCTGGGTTTACCTTATAGAAGTCCAGTTATTACCTATTAAAAAATAGCCATATCTCACTTGATTTTTACACACTTAAAGTCTATTCAAAGCCCATGATGACAAAAACAATCACTGTAGTTGGTGCTGGGTTAGCAGGCAGCGAGTGCGCTCTGCAGCTAGCTGACAAAGGCTATCAAGTTAACTTAATAGAAATGCGTTCTATTCAGTTAACTCCGGCCCATAAAACTGAAAAGTTTGCAGAATTAGTTTGTTCAAATTCTTTTGGCAGCATGGCTGAAGTTTCAGGTCCTGGGCAATTAAAATGGGAAGCTGAAAAAAGAAATTCTTATATTTTAGATTTAGCTAAAAAAGCGTCTGTTCCTGCAGGACAGGCTTTAGGGATTGATCGCGAATTATTTTCGCAGTACGTGACCGACAAAGTTAAATCTCATCCTAACATTGTGATTAAAAGTGAAGTTGTTAAATCACTGGATGATATTCCAAGGCCTGCTGTGATTGCAACTGGTCCATTGACCGACGAGCCTTTAGCACAAAGTTTACAAAAACATTTCGGTGATGAATTTCTTTATTTTTTTGATGCGATTGCGCCAATCATCGATGCCGATTCAATTAATACTGAAATCGCGTGGAAAGCCGATCGTTATGGTAAAGGCACAGATGATTACTATAACTGCCCGATGAACAAAGAACAGTACTTAGCGTTCGTCACTGAAATTCAAAACGCACGAAAAATTGAACCTAAACATTTTGAAACCACAGAATTTTTTGAAGGCTGTATGCCCATTGAAGTCATGGTCGATCGTGGTCCACAAACTTTAAGATTTGGCCCGATGAAACCTGTGGGTCTTGATGACCCGCGCACGGGGCGCTATCCGTACGCTGTTGTGCAGTTACGACAAGATAACAAAGAAGCCACTGCTTATAACATTGTGGGTTTTCAAACACGTATGGCTTACGGGGAGCAAACCCGTATTTTTAAAATGATTCCTGGATTAGAAAACGCTGAATTTTTGAAATTAGGCAGCATTCACCGTAATATGTTTATCAATACCCCAAAAAGATTTACCCATCATATAATAACCGAAAATGTCATCCGAAAACTTTTGTGTATATAA
>JANOOI010000333.1:0-1905 GCA_031421235.1 Bdellovibrio sp. | reverse complement strand
TATATTCGATGTCCTCAGGAATATCCAAAGTCGGATCTACTTTTTCGTATTTTAATTTATTACTTACAAACATGAGCCGTGTTTCGTTAAGCAGTTTAACTATACAAGATGATATCTCACCCGAACTATGGGTACCTTCTTGATAAACTTTTTCAAATTTTCGTCCTTCAACTGGACCAAGTTTTTCTGCAAATTTTTGAAATTGATCTTGTGGCAGTGCTTTAAGTGCAATACCGAAAGTCGAAATACTCAAATTGGCGCTGATTTCCATAATGGCTTCAGGACTCCACGATAGAATTTTTTCGAAAGTTATCATTTTGGATTCAATGGCCTCTGCCCATTTTGGAGTTTCTTCGCGAATAACCTTCATAAATTGTTCACGTTTTTTAGGACCAAAAGTTTCGATAACTTGAAGTAACTGCACAAATCCGCCAGCTTTTTTGTATCGATCAATCATTGCCATATATTTTTTTATCGGTTTTTAAGAAGACGAAGTTTAATAGAAATCGACTAGCTGACACGAATTTCTTAACTGGATATTGATTTTGGCACTCACTAACATCGTGGACTATAGAAAATAAAAGGTCTGACTCATATCGAGACAAACCTTTTATTTTTTAATCTTATAATTTCACTTATGAAACAAAGACCTATCATTTAGACTTTAAAATTTTTATCAAACTATTGGGCTCCACCGACACGGCAACGATAAGAAATATTTACAGCAGTACCTTCAGTGCCAGATTGAAATGAAATTTGATTTCCACCATTCCATTGATGTGGAAGTGTTGCATTTGCATTACTTGCTAATGTCACAGTAGGTGCTTCAAGTGGCGTACAGTTTAATGTCAGAAGTCGCGCTGATTCAGCGACTTTAGCTGCGATATCTTGAAAGTAAGTTGTGTAATCTGATTCGCAAATACTGATAATTTTACCACGTGGAGCTGGGTTACCATCAGCATTTGTTGCTGCCGATGCAGAAAGGGCAGCGTATTCTGTTCCGATGTTTGCACCGATTGCATTACCCACACCGAACTGAGCCACTTGTTGCTGAGCACACGTGTTGTTCGTTGTGATGATTGAATTAAAATTCCAAAATTTACCAGGGTAAGTCGAATTCATTGTACTTGTTAAATTAGTCCAACGATCTTCAGTTTCAAAAAGTGCAGTTTGACCACTGCGAACATTTTCATTAGAAATAACAATCATATTTAAATGCGCATCGGCACGTAAAAAACTACCTGTGTTATTTTTTACTATGAAATTTGCTGCTAAAATACCGCGTTCGTCACTCGAAGCACATTTCGCATTATATTGTGCCGCGTAACTTTGTTGAGACTCAAATCCCGAACCGTATGTATTGTAGTAAGATTTAATCATACTTTCACAAGCGGCTGTTTCTTGCCTAACGATAGCGCCATTAAAATGAGAAACACGATTAGAATCATTTTTAGTTAAAAAAGAACTGCCGTTGCCAAAACTGATTAAAGGGTTAGTCACTGAACCGTCAATCACCTTTGTCATGTCTGTTGTAAGCATTGCAATTTTGTAATCAATTTCTTTAAGATCTAATCTTTCGATAAATCCGCCGAAGGCCTGAGCCATACGTCTTTGGATCACAGCCATCGAAGCTGAATTATCGTTTACGAAGAGAATGTCAACTTTACCAGCTCCGATTTTATAAGGCTGAGTAATACTTGTGATGCCATTATTAACAACACAAACTGTTGTGTTTGTATTGCAGACAGAATCTGGTGCAACACTTGAAGAAAATCGTGTTGGTGAACAAGCTATCACAGTACTAATAACTGAAAACGCAAACAACTGAGCATAATGATAGAGTTTGAAAGTCATAATACACCTCAAACATAGATATATTCAAACCAAGTGCCTTTAATTAATCTT
>JANOOI010000332.1:0-4815 GCA_031421235.1 Bdellovibrio sp. | reverse complement strand
TAGCTAAAGTTGAGGACACATTAACAATAGACCCTTTTTTATTTTTTTCGAAAATAGGCCACAAAGCTTGAGTTATTTTTACCGCACTAAAAAAGTTCACATCAAACATTTCTTGCCAATCAGTAGTTTTTGTAAAATCGCTTTGTGAATATATGCCAGCATTATTCACAAGCACTGTTGGTTCTGATTTAAAATTAACAAGAGCCTGAGTAATAGCCGAGACATCAAATTTTTTAAAATCTAAAGGCAGCATATGAATTTTTATTTTCGGGTTTAAAATTTGGCATTGATTAAATGTCGTCTTTAATTTTTCAGCAGATCTTCCAATTAACAATAAATCATAACCACTACTTGCAAATTTGTAAGCTGTGGACTGACCTATACCTGAACTAGCACCTGTAATAACTGCAAGTTGTGACATTAATTATTTATCAAGTTCAATTTTTGCAATGGTTTGTAATTGCATATTTGAAGTGCCTTCATAAATTTGACCGATTTTGGCATCTCGCCAAAATTTTTCGACAGGGTATTCTTTGGTAAATCCATTACCGCCAAATAAATCAATGGCCATTGATGTGATTTTCTCGGCCATTTTTGAAGAATAATATTTAGCCATCGCTGCTGATTCAATAAAATCTAGGCCAGCGTCTTTTAATCTTGCGGCATTGTAAACCATTAATCTTGATGCTTCTAATTCAATGCGCATTTCAGCTAGTTGAAACTGGACCCCTTGAAATTGGCTAATAGCTTTGCCAAATTGCTCACGTGATTTGATATAATAAAGTGTGGCGTCATAAGCACCCTGGGCAATACCGACCATTTGGGCACCGATTCCTATGCGACCTTCATTTAATGTTTCAATAGCAATTTTGTAGCCTTTACCGATTTCACCTATGACATTACCTTCAGGCACTTCGCAGTTTTCAAAAATTAATTCACATGTTGAACTTGCGCGAATTCCTAATTTATCTTCTTTTTTACCGACCGTGAATCCTTTAAAATCTTTTTCGACGATAAAGGCCGTGATGCCTTTGTAGCCTTTAGTCATATCGATATTTGCGAACACAATAAAAAAACTGGCTTCTTTTCCGTTGGTGATCCAAAGTTTATTCCCATTTAAAATCCATTTGCCATCTTTTTTTTCTGCACGACATTTTAAAGCAAAAGCATCTGAGCCTGAAGAGGATTCAGATAAGCAATAAGCCCCAACCCATTCAGTGGCCAATTTCGGTAAATATTTTTCTTTGAGGTCTTCGGTGCCCCATTTTATAATTGCGTTAGTGACTAAAGTATTTTGCACATCACACAAAACTGAAACCGATCCATCGACGCGGGCGATTTCTTCAATAGCGATACACGCCATAGTCATTGTTGAAGCGGCTCCGCCGTAACGCTCTGGTGATTCAATTCCCATTAGACCCATTTCAAATAATTTTTTAACTATATTTGGATCCATTTCTGCTTTTTCATCCATGTGGTTCACATGGGGCTTAATTTCTGTCTCAGCAAATGTACGAACCGCTTCGCGAAAAGCGACTTCATCTTCAGACCACTGAGTCAGCGCAGGACGAGAATTTTCTACAGACATAAATATCTCCTTCATGAATTATTGAAATAAATTAAGCTCTTCTGCGGAATGAATCAAGTAATGCTTTGCATTATTTGTGAGTTTATGACTTTGAACAAAGTGCGTGCACCATGAGGGTTTTTCTCGACAGAGGTCCAGAATTTAAGGACGATAGAAGCCATATGAATCAAGAAATGCTTCAAAGAATTGTTATCTTTTTTGTCCCGCTGCTTTTTGCTCTTTGTTTTCATGAATATGCTCATGGATTGGTTGCCAAGTGGAGAGGGGACTTAACAGCTGAAAGATTAGGTCGTTTAACGATGAACCCAATGGCGCATGCGGATCCGATTGGAACTTTTGCATTTCCTTTGTTGTCGATTTTTTTACAGTTACCAATCAGTTTTGGTTGGGCGAAGCCCGTACCTGTTGATCCAAGAAATTTAAAAAATGTTCGTACCGATATGTTCTGGATTGCTTTAGCTGGACCTCTTTCAAATATTTTTTTAGCAATAGTCACGACCGTTATTTTAGCGCTTGTTGTCCAATTTAATTTATTTGCATCAATGCAAGTGGGTATTTTTGAATTTATAAAAACCTTTATCCAGTTGAATTTATTTTTGGCTTTTTTTAATTTAATTCCGCTTCATCCGCTGGACGGGGGTAAAGTTTTAGCCCGGTTTTTACCCGCACAGATCAACGAAAAATTAGAACAAAATGAACAGCTTTCAGGAATTATTTTAATGGTCTTGCTATTTTCAGGAATGCTCACTTTTTTAAGTTACCCTGTGTTTTATATGTATCAATTTTTAATTGGGCTAGCGGTTTAAAGATATGTTAGAAATTGCTTCAGGGGTTAAAAAACCAAAAGTCATGAGCGGAACCCGTACCACGGGGGCTTTGCACTTAGGTCATTACTTTGGATGGCTGTCGAATTGTTTAAAATTACAAGATCAGTACGAATGTTATTTTGGAATCATGGACTGGCACGGAATGACCACGGCTTACAAAGCCACAAAAGAAATTAAAAATTGGAATCGTGATATCTTTGCAGAAATAATTGCTTGGGGTTTAGATCCTGAAAAAAGCACTTTATTTATTCAATCTGAAGTTCCAGAACACATTGAATTATTCATGTATTTTATGAATTTAACTCCGATGGGTTGGTTGGAACGCGTTCCGACATGGAAAGACGCTGAAGAAGAAGCCAAAGCCAGTGATACACATAACCTGGGTCGATTTTCTTATCCTGTGTTACAAGCAGCTGACATTGCTATTTACGGTGCAGCCCTTGTGCCAGTCGGTGCCGATCAAGTAGCCCATTTAGAATTAACTCGTGAAATTATCAGACGGTTTAATCATTTGTATAAAGCTAAACTTCCTGAACCAAAAGCGTTGTTAACTGAAACGCCGTCGTTTCCAGGTCTTGATGGTCGTAAGATGTCTAAGTCCTACAATAATTCCATTTTATTAGCTGAAGAGAGTTCATCGTTAAAGAAAAAAGTGAATTCAATGGTGACTGATCCACAGCGCGTGCGCAGAGAAGATGTGGGTAACCCTGAAGTTTGTCCTGTTTACAGCTATCACAAACTATTTTCTTCAGATGAAGATTTAAAATGGGTGGTTGATGGCTGCACAACTGCGGGCATAGGTTGCGGCGACTGCAAAGCTAAACTTTGCGGAAACATCGAGCAAATGATTAAGATACCACGAGAAAAGAAAAAAGAATTGTTGAATAACCCTAAAACGCTTGATTCAATTATCGCAGCAGGACGCGAAAAGGCTCGCACGGAAGCGAGAAAAAATATTCAAACCATCAGAGATTGGGTCCTATGAGTATACGTGTACAGCTCCAGCAATTCGAAGGTCCCTTAGATTTACTTCTATATCTTATCCGTAAAGAAGAGATGGATATTTTTGATATTAATGTCACTGAAATTACCCAGCAGTATTTAGATTACATTAAAATGATGAAAGAATTTGATATTGAAGTCGCTGGTGATTTTATTGCGATGGCTTCAACATTGATTCAAATTAAATCAAGATTGTTATTACCACAGTACGACGAAAACGGCGAAGTTGTTGAAACTGAAGATCCAAGAAAAGAACTGGTCCAAAAACTTCTTGAATACGAAAAATATAAAGAAGCTGCTAAGGCTCTTTACGAAAGACCTTTATTAAACCGTGATCAGTGGGCACGGGGCTTACGAGAAAAAATTGAACTAAGTAATGATGAAATTGAATTAGAAGATAACGCTTTATTTTCTCTGATTGGATCTTATCGCAAGATCACAAAAGCGTTACATAAACGCATTCATAAAGTCAGCATCAAGTTACAATCAATCGCTGGACGCATTTTAGAAATGAAAGAACGTTTAATCGTTGGCCAACAAACAACCATGCGTGAACTGTTTAACCATTCAATAGTTGAAGTCAAAGAAAAATCTAGAAACGCATTAATCACTTTCTTGTCGTTGTTAGAGCTTGGCAAAATGGGATATGTCACAGTTTTTCAAACAGAAAACTACGGTGACATTTACGTGAACACGAAAAAAACAATTGAAGGCGATGTGGTTTCAAAAGTTGAAGAATACGACAGTATTCATGCTGAAGATGTCGCAGCCAATTTGACATCTAAGCTAACAGCTAAACAAAATAAAAATGATGATATTTTAACAGATGAAGAATTAACTGAAGTTGAACAAATGAGTTTTGTTTTAAACGATGGTGATGCTAGCAAAGTAGTTGAATCTTTAGAATTTGACCATTTGATATCAAATGAAACATTAGCCAATTTTAACGAAGATATGGCTTCTGATGATGAAATTCTAGCAGCTGAAATGGATGTTGATTCTTCAGATTTAAATCTAGATATAAACATGATTAAAGATTTTTCCAATGAGATATCAACAGATCCCACAACGGACGGACAGGTGTAGTTATGGCTAAAAATAAAAAACAAAAAAATGTTAACACTCAAGTTGAAACAGAAATCTTAAAGTTTGACGCTGAAGTAGAAAACGAACTTAATCCAAATGGTATTGAAATTGAAGCGGGTCTTTTTGAAAATATTGAAATTAGCGAGGACTTATTAGCTACGCAAGCTGATGTTGATTTAGAAGGTTCAGAATTAGAATCGTTTGAAGCTGCTGAAATCGCTGAAATTGACTTCATTGAAGAAGAACAAGCTGAAAGCATTATTGAAAGTATTCTTTTTGCTTCTGATAGACCTGTTAGTCTTTTGTCTATTC
>JANOOI010000331.1:0-3049 GCA_031421235.1 Bdellovibrio sp. | reverse complement strand
AGAATTTTTCGTATTAAACTCTGGCTTGCAATAATTTTCTTCAAGACTTAACCACGCTAAAGACACATAGACATCAATTTGATTACACACTGAAGCTAGTCCTAAAAAATGACTCGAATGAGACAAAATTTTGTTTTTTAAAGTTTCATAAACAAAAAATTCCAGATCATTTCTTTTAGTTTGGGCACTTAAAACTTTTTGTTCTAATTGAATTAATTCATCCGTACAAAATCTTTCAGCATTAGCCAATGTTTGTTTACGTTGATAATGTTTGGGAACTTTATCTTTATGTAAATGTGTGATTTCAATATAATAACCAAAAACATTGTTATATCTAATTTTTAAAGAATTTATCCCTGTGGCTAATTTTTCTTTTTCTTCTAGCTTTTCAATATGAGTATGTGCTGACGTCGATAAATCAATATATTCATCAAGTTCAGTCGACACACCTTTATTAATCATATGACCCGATTTAATTGTTAGCGGGGCTTGTTCATTAATCGTTTTTCGAATTTCAGCAATTGTATGCAAAATTAATTCAGTGTCTAAAGTTTCCTTAAGTATTGATGCTGTCATTATATAGGCCTTTAAACCCGCTTCAAGCGCATCAGCTAGCTGCACGAGATCTCTAGCATTACTTTGTGGCTGAGAAATTTTAATCAGACGACGCTCTATATCGCCAAGACCTGCTAAAACTTCACGGACTTTTTTAATGAGATACAAATCATCACGTAAAGCTGAAACCAGCTTTTGACGTTCGCTGATCGAATTTTCATTCCTTAAAGGGAATAAAATCCAATTTCTAAGAAGCCGTGCTCCGCCCGATGTTTTAGTTTTATTAATAGCAGAAAAAAAACTACCTTCTATTTGACCCTTATAAGTTTCAAATATTTCTAAATGTCGGACTACTTCTGGTGAAATCTGTAAGCGATGTTCAAAGTTTTTTTCTACAAAAGGTCTTAATGTTTTCTTAAAGTTATCATCTGATAAAGACAAAACATAACTGTGTAGCAATTGCGCAGATCTTGGCAAATGACTGTCTAATGAAACACTTAAAGTGTGTTTGGAAATCAGTTTATCAAAGTTTTCAGGTAATAAATTTGAAGCCTCTGATTTTTCGTCAATCACAACTTCAGCGATTGGCAATACTTGAAGAATTTTTATTTTTTCATTTTTTTCATTTGATTTAAAATAGAATGATTCCCCAGTTGTTGTATCAACGAAGCTCATTGAATTTTCATCGACTGATGCTATGTAATGGGGCTGGCTTGGTTCAAGTGTATCACTATCATAGACCATGCCTGGTGTTAATATCCGAGTAACGGCCCGTTTAACTAAACCCTTAGCTAACTTTGGATCTTCGATTTGATCACAAACGGCTATTTTTAAACCTGCAGCTAACAATTTATTAATGGGTCCCGCAATAGAATGATAAGGCATCCCGCACATCGGAGTTTGATCTTCAGATTTTTTATTTCTTTGGGTGAGTGTAATCCCTAAAAGCGGTGCCGCTTTAATCGCATCGTCGTAAAACATTTCATAAAAATCACCCATTCTAAATAATAATATCTTATCGTGATGAAGAGATTTAATGTCCCAAAATTGTCTCATGAGCGGAGTCATTTCACCTTTAGTTTTTACAGCGTCTTTTGCCATAAGCTAGTTACAAATCAGCACAGAAAAAGTATCAAATAAATACTGAATTACGCAGGGCGCATGGGCTGATCTATGCCAGTTCTTTCATCAGTTTCTGGTAAATCCCGTCAAAACCACCGTTACTCATTATCAAGATAATATCTGTAGGTTTTGCTGAATTTTTTAAATGCTTTACGATTTCATCTGCCGAATTGTAGACAAAGGCTGCAGTCTTATTCTTTTTCAGATCATCAATCAATTCCTGAGAAGAAAAACGATCAGCTTCATTAATTTTAGTTTGATCAAAAGCTTCCGCTAAAATGACTTCATGGCATTCGCTAAAAGCACTTAAATAATCTTTTTGAAAAACTTTTCGTCTTGATGTGGCTGATCTAGGTTCAAAAACTGAAAAAACTTTTTTATCTTTGTATCTTGATTGTATGGCTTTCACAGTTTCTTTAACTGCCGTCGGATGATGAGCGAAATCTTCGATGATAATAATTCCGCGCGGTTCACCGATGATTTCTTGACGGCGCTTTACCCCTGCAAAAGTTGAAATACCGTTCATGACGCCAGTTAATGGTAAATTCTCTAGAAAACATTGAGCAATAACTGCGGTTGCGTTTAATAAATTATAATCACCCGTAACAGAAGTCACAAAAGAGCCTAATTTTTCAGGCGCTGACATCTCTTTATCTTTGTGTAAAATATCAAAATTTGTAACCCCATCTTTTTGTGAAATGACTTTACATAAAAAATTATTTTTTGGATTAAAACCATAGGAATAAATATTTTTAGTTGTAGCGTTTTTTACGGCCACATCTGTCACATTTTGATCATCACCCCAGTAGACCACCCGTCCATCTTGCGGAATCATTTTCATGAGACGAATAAATGCGGCTTTAACCGCATCAAAATCTGCGTAAATATCTGCGTGATCAAATTCAATTGAAGTCAAAATAACATTTTTTGGTTTGTAGTGGATAAATTTTGGAACTTTATCAAAATAAGCTGTGTCGTATTCATCACCTTCAATGACGAAACAGTTTCCTTTTGGATTTTGAAAACTTTTAGAAAAGTTTTTAGGAATTCCCCCAATTAAAAAACCCGGCTTTTGCCCGCACTGTTCTAAAACCCATGCTAGCATTGATGTCGTGGTGGTTTTTCCGTGTGTGCCAGCAATCACAAACGAAGTTCTGTGATCAATAATGACATCACCCATGGCTTGCGGTAATGAACAGTAAGGTATGTTTTGCGCCATGGCCTCGAAGGCTTCTTCGTTATTTGCTGAAATCACATTACCGACGATCACAAAATCAGGACGTGGATTAAGATTGTTTTTAGAATAAGGTCTCATAATTGAAATACCCAGTGACTCAATCTGGGTAGACATTGGGGGATAAGGATTTGAATC
>JANOOI010000330.1:0-13595 GCA_031421235.1 Bdellovibrio sp. | reverse complement strand
AAGACATCATTGATGATGAAAAAGAATTAACTGAAAAGTTAGTTAAAATCGAAAAAGAAATTAATCAGTTTGATAAAGATCA
The DNA here is from genome assembly GCA_031421235.1 of Bdellovibrio sp. GTDB lineage: Bacteria > Bdellovibrionota > Bdellovibrionia > Bdellovibrionales > Bdellovibrionaceae > Pseudobdellovibrio. The sequence goes on along the minus strand of JANOOI010000330.1, from coordinate 13,513 downwards.
TGCAGAAAAAATGCGTGATAAAGATAAGGAAATGCGTGAACTTTTAAAAACTAATTCAGATTCGTTAGTTGTATCAGGCAAAAAAGTTCGTGATCTTAATAAAAAAATGTTAGCTACTCAGAAAGCAGTTAAACGCATTAATTTTAATTTTAAAAATACAGAATCTGAGCGTGCGTCGCAAAAGATTGCATTACAATGTAACCAGGCCATTCAAACTGCAAAAAAATGTATGCTAGAAGCCTATCAAAATAAAGGCGCAGCTGCATCTGCGGAAGTTTGTAAAGACGTCCCTAAGGTTTTAAATCGTGGTACAAAAGCTACTGCGGAATTCAAAAAATTAATCCAATCAATATCTGATACTTGTTATGAAAGACTTAATGCAGATAAAGCTAATAAAGAATATGAAAACCAGCAAGCTATAGAAAATGCTAACGAAGAGATGACTGAATTACAGGCGCAGTTAAAGGATGAGCTAAGCGTGCAGCAAAATGCACAAACTGATTTGCAAAAAATCGCCGAAGAATCCGTTCGTGAAAAAAATGAACTCGCTGCTGCATTAGCTAAAGAATTAGAAACACTAGCTAAAGAACAAATGACCTTGACGCAAAATTCACAAAAAAGTGTTCAGGATAAGCAAAAACGAATTAAAGATCTGGAAAGTAAAATTGCTGAACTTGACGTTAGAAGAAAAATTAAGGCAAAGTCGGCAACTAAAATAGCTAAGACAGCAGTTGGCAAATCAAGCAGAGCCTACGATAAAGCGCAAATTGAATGTGGTTGTTCTGACAAAGAAGAGTATAAAAATCTGTCTAAAAAAGCAAAAGATGTCTGCGACAGAATGAGAAATCCAGAAAAGATTGGTTTACCCGAGCCAAAACCCAAGAAAGCAACAAAAGATAAATCTGCCTCGTAGGTTCTAAAATCTAAATTCTAAACCAAAAGCCATTCCCCCCGAATGGCTTTTTTTATTACCCACAGGCCTCCTTTTTTGCTAAGATTATTGCATGTTAAAAAAACTACTGATCACCTTTTTTGCGTTATTTCTTTTAGGAACCACTGGTCTTTATTTTGCCTATTTATCCGTTAAAAAATCATTACCTGAAATTATTAAAATCGAAGACTACCAACCACTAATGGTTTCGCAAGTTTTTGATCGTAATGGTAAAAAAATTGGTGAATTTTACCGTGAACGGCGTGTCGTTATCCCTTATACAGAAATGCCTGAACATGTTGTTAAATCTTTTTTAGCTGCCGAAGATGATCAGTTTTTTCAACATAGCGGGATCAATCTGCAAGCGCTGTTTCGTGCTTTCATTGCTAATATGCGCGCTGGGCGAAATGTTCAGGGCGGTTCAACAATCACGCAACAAGTTGCAAAGACTTTATTTTTAACCAGCGAACGAACGATGACCCGCAAAATTAAAGATATTTTGTTGGCTTTGCAAATCGAGAAAAATTTAACTAAAGAAGATATTTTATATTTATATTTGAATCAGATTTATTTTGGTCAAAGTGCTTACGGCATCGAAATGGCAGCACAAACCTATTTTCGTAAACCTGCAAAAAAATTAACTATCCCCGAAGCTGCCATGCTTGCAGGTTTACCCAAGGCCCCGTCTGATTATTCCCCTGTTCGAAATCCGATTCGGGCCAAAGAACGTCAAACTTATGTGATCAATCGTTTAGCTGATATTAATTATATCACTTCCAAACAGGCTGAAGAATTTATTAAAGAACCAGTCACAGTTTATTTAAAAGAAGAATATGAATCAAAAGCGCCTTTTTACCTGGAAACTATTCGACAGTTGCTAGTTGATCAGTTAGGTGAAGATTTAATTTTAAACCAAGGCGCTAAAATTGTAACAGGTTTAGATATTGATAAACAAGTCGCAGCTAACGAATCCATGGTGTTAGGTTTAAAAGAACTTGATAAGCGACAAGGCTTTCGCGGTCCTACAAAAATTTTAGAATCAGATAGTGATTACGAAGAATTTTTAAATAAAGCTAAAAAAACAATTATTAGTGAATCAAACCCAGAACGAACTATTTTGCCTGATGGAACTTTCGCCGAAGTTGATATCGTTAACAAAGGCAAATTGATTTCTAAAAAAGTAACTGGTGATGCAAAAGTGCTTCCCGATTATTTGGTCATCGGTAAATCTTATGAAGCCATTGTTAATTCAGTGGATGATCAATTAGGGTATGTTGAAGTTTTACTTCCGGACAGTCGTGGCTTAATTGATTTTGAAACGATGATGTGGGCCCGTAAAGTGAATATGGATATCAAGCCTGATCTTGATCAAATTAAAAAACCGTCACAAGCGCTTAAAAAAGGTGATGTCATTTTAGTTAAAATTATAGCTGATAAGTATATTGAAAAAACTGAAGTTGTTGTGAAAAATAAAAAGACAAAAATAAAAAAAGCATTTCCTTTAGATATTACAAAATACATTACAGTAGAACTTGATCAAGAACCCATCGTTGAGGGCTCGTTGTTATCATTAGATCAGCAGAGCCAAGATGTTTTAGCCATGGTCGGTGGTTATAGTTTTACAAGAAATGAATATAACCGGGCTTTACAAGCAGCAAGACAAACCGGGTCTTCATTTAAAGCTTTAATCTACGCTGCTGCTTTAGAAAAAGGTTACAATCCTTCAACAAAAATTATTGATGCTCCACTTGTTTACAAGCAAGCTGATGGGGAAGGTGCCGAAGGCCAAGGCGATGAAAAAATTTGGAAACCAGCCAATCATGGTCGTGAATTCAGTGGTGAAATCACAATGCGGAACGCATTAGTCAGATCATTGAATATTCCATCAGTAAAAATTGTCGAAGACATCGGTGTTAACTTTTCAATCGATTTTGCTCAAAGATTAGGAATTTTTTCAAAATTAAATCCCGATTATACTTTAGTTTTAGGATCTAGTTCAGTGACTTTATATGAAATGACAAAAGCATTTTCTCAGTTTGGTCGATTAGGAAAAAGAATTCGTCCGATGATTGTAAAAAAAGTCATTGATCGCAATGGCAAAATTCTTTTAGAAAATTTATCACTAGATTCAAGATTTTTGAAAGAGACCGAACCTATCGAACAAAAATTTACAGACATGAAACAACAATACGATGTGATTGATCAAAATTCTGAAAATAATGATTCACCTTTTTTCTTTAATAATCCTGAACAACTGATCAGACCAGAAGTTGCCTACGTCATCACAGATATGTTGCGTGGCACTGTGACAGATTCATTCGGGACCGGACAACGGGCTGGTGAATTAGCCCGAGAAGTCGCAGGTAAAACTGGAACAACTAATGGCTATGTTGATGCCTGGTTTATTGGCTACACGGCGCAAATTGCAACTGGTGTGTGGGTCGGTTTTGATAAAGAACAATCTATTGGTAAAGGTGAAGTCGGTGGCCGAGCTGCATTGCCTATCTGGCTAAACTATATGAAGGTTTCCCACGAAAATTTGCCAAAAGTCTCTTTTTCAGTTCCTGACGGAGTTAAAACAGTGAAAATAGATGCTGATAGTGGTAAGTTGGCGAACTCAGCGAGCCCTCGAGTGATAGATCAGTCATTCATCGACGGCACTGAGCCCTCAGCGGCAGCAAGTCGTAGCGAGGAAACAACTGACTACTTGAAGCGAGACATTGGTGAATGAAGACAATCCATATATGGGGCATAAAACAAAATAATTTAAAAAATATTGAAGTTGAAATCCCATTAGGTGAATTGACTGTAATCTGTGGTCCTTCTGGTTCGGGAAAAAGTTCTTTGGCATTCGAAACTTTATTTGCTGAAGGACAACGACGCTTTATTGAAAGTATGTCAAACTATGCCCGACAATTTTTAAACAAAGCCCCGAAGCCTGATATCGAAGGCATTAATAACATACCGCCTGCAATTTCCATTGAACAAAAAAACTCTGTTAAATCTAGTCGGTCCACTGTCGGAACTACAACTGAACTGATTGATTATTTAAGACTGTTGTTCGAAAAGATTGGTGTATCTTACTGCCCGGATCACATGATCCCTGCGACAAAAATTTCGACAACGCAGGCTTCAGATTTAGTCGTTGATCAATTCCAAGATCAACGCGGATACATTTTAGTCGAGATTTCAAAAGAAAACAGACTGCTTGAAGGTAAAAAGCTGCATTCATTATTATTGCAAGATGGTTATTTAAGAATGACCACTTTGAAAGAAAAAAAACTTAAGAAAAAATCAGATGCTCCTTCGTATGAAATTCAAGACATTGTTGATATTAGTGAACCAGCAAATATTAAAAAAGGTTTACCGACAGATACATTTTATTTAGTGATTGATCGTTTGCAGTTTTCTAAAGAAGAAAAAGATCGTTTAACAGATTCAATCACGCAAGCCTACAATGTAAGTCTTAAATATCTTTTTGGTGTGACAAGCCGTAAAGCTTTAGTCATTACAACAGAAGGTCAGCAATTAAAATTATCAGAAGAGCCTTCATGTTCAATCTGTGGTTATAATCCGCCTCCTTTGACATCTAAATTATTTTCTTTTAATTCACCGATAGGGGCCTGCCCGACATGTAAGGGTTTTGGAAATATTTTAGAAATTGATGAAGCCAAAGTTATCCCTAATCCTTTGTTGTCGATAGCTGAAGGTGCACTAAATCCGTTTACGATGCCTTCCGCTGAATCTGATAAAAAATCACTTTTTGCATTTTGCAAAAAAAATAAAATAGATTTGAAAAAACCCTGGAAAGACCTTAGCCAAGCCCACAGAGATTTGGTTTGGAAAGGGAATAAGGATTTTTACGGTGTGGTTGGGCTTTTTGAATATTTAGATCAGATGAAATATAAAATGCACGTGCGTGTTTTTATTTCAAGATACCGTTCCGGGCGAAAATGTCCTGATTGCGAAGGCAGCCGGCTTAGAAAAGAAGCGCATCACGTTTTTGTTTTAAATAAATCGATTAAAGATCTAAGTCGACTAACGATCGAAGACTTATCGGTATTCTTTGAAAAAATAGATCTTACGAAAAATCAAATTGATATTGCTGGAGAAGTGTTAAAACAATTACGATCACGTTTAAATTTTCTAATGCGCGTTGGAGTGAACTACTTAACGATTGATCGTGAAACTAGAACTTTATCTGGCGGCGAATATCAGCGCTTAATGCTAGCGAATCAATTAGGAATGGGTTTATCACAAGCCCTGTATGTGCTTGATGAACCCACTGTCGGATTACACCCACGCGATAATGAACGATTAATTTCCATTCTGAAAGACCTTAAAGATCTGGGTAATACATTAGTTATTGTTGAACATGATCACGACGTCATTAAAAACGCCCAGAATATTATAGAAATGGGGCCGGGATCTGGATATCTTGGAGGAGAGGTCGTCTTTGCAGGTAAAACTGAACAATTTTTGAAATCAACAAAATCAAATACAGCTGGTTATTTAAAATTAAAAAAAGAAAATTTTATTGATCGCGATTCAAGACCTGTTCAAATTAATAATTACAAATATAAATTAGAACTAACTGGGTGTTCAGGGCACAACTTAAAAAATGTTGATGTAGCCATCCCGCTTCATCGATTGGTCGCTATCACTGGGGTCAGCGGGTCAGGTAAGTCGACTTTAATTTCTAAAACTTTATACCCTGCGCTGGCCCGTGCACTAGAGCTGGAATTTATTCTGGCTCAGCCTTACAAAAAAATTACGGGTACTGATGCGATTAAAAATGTCCTTTTGATAGATCAGTCAGCTATTGGTAAATCAGCGCGCAGTTCACCGATTACTTATCTTAAAGCTTTTGATGGAATTAGATCTTTAATGGCGGCTGTTCCTGAATCGATGCAGCGTGGCTACACAGCGGGAACATTCAGTTTGAATGTGGATGGCGGTCGATGCCCAGCTTGCCGGGGTACAGGTTACGAAGAAATTGATATGCAATTTATGGATAACGTGATTATTCCGTGTGATGTCTGTGACAGTAAAAAATACCGCAGTGAAATACTAGAAATATATTATAACAAAAAAAATATTTATGAAATTTTATCAATGACTGTGGCCGAAGCCATGAACTTCTTTGTCGCCAACCCACCGATACGAAAACCATTATCTGTTTTAAAAGAAGTTGGTCTTGATTATTTAACGTTGGGTCAGCCAGCTAATTCATTAAGCGGCGGAGAATCCCAACGTTTGAAAATAGCCAAAGAGTTTTCACAAGTTTCACAAAAATCGACTTTATATATTTTAGATGAACCAACTACGGGCCTTCATTTTAAAGAAGTAGAAATGCTGATGAAGGTTTTACATAAATTAATTGAAGCTGGCGGGTCAGTCATCGTTGTTGAACACAATCTTGATGTTATTCGCAGTGCAGATTATGTTATTGATATGGGTCCAGAAGCAGGCAAAAATGGCGGGCAAATTGTCGCTCAAGGGACTCCGAAAGATATTATGGCCAGCAAAAAAAGTTTAACTGGCCAATACCTTAAAAAATATTTAGCAGGACAATCATGAATAATGATCTAAAATTTGTATGGACTAAATTAACTAAGTATAAAAAATATCTGATCATCATCGGATTCTCCGGTTTAATTTATTCACTATCAAAGGCCTTAATCGCCCACTTCGTGAAACAACTGATGGATACAGCCACAGTTCCTGAAAATATGAAGACGTTGGCTTTTGTGGGTATTGGTATAGCCTTTATGATTTCTATATCTAGATATTTTCATATTTTTCTGATGAACATGGTCAGTGAAAAAGTCACCCAAGATATCAGACAAGACTTACAAGCAAAGTTTCTAAAACTGAATCTAAAATTTCACACAAATTATGCATCTGGATCAGGTGGTTTATTAAGTCGAACATTCAACGATGTCCGTATTTTACAAGACGGCCTTAGATTATTTGCTGATTTATTTACAGCGCCATTGATGTTTGCAGCTATTTTATTCAATCTATTTTATTTCGATTCACGTTTGGCCTTTGCGATTCTTTTAATTACACCTTTAATACTATTTATTTTAAAACAGTTATCTAAATCGATTAAAAAATATTCCGTAAACGGTGTAGAACAACTCGAAAAATTAACCTCAACAATCAAAGAATCACTAGACGGCGTACGAACAATTCAAGCTTTTAATCTTGAACGCTTTTTTAAAGATAAACTTAAATTGCAGGGTGATGGTTTTATCAGTAATCGTAAAAAAATTCATAAACGTGTTGAAATGATTGGCCCAGTCAACGAATTCGTGGCTACTGTTATTTTAGTCGCTATCTTTTATTATTTTTCATTAAGCATTTCTAAGGGTGAATCAACTTATGGTCTATTAATGGCCTATTTAACAACAATCATGCAGGCCAACGAACCCATCAAAAAATTTCAAGAAGCCATCGTGCGTATTCAAGAAAGCCGCGTCTGTGCTGATCGTATTCAGAAAATGCTTAATGAAGACAGCGAAATAAAAAATAGCCCAGATGCAATTTTATTCCCGAAAAACTGGGATTCCATCACTTACAAAGACGTATCTTTTTCATATAACGATGAAAGTTTTATTAAAAATTTTAATCTCACAATTAAAAAAGGCCAAACTATTGCCTTAGTCGGTGAAAGCGGCAGCGGTAAAACAACCATAGCAAACTTGCTGGCGCGTTTTTATGATTTGTCTTCGGGTCAAATTAGTGTGGGCAATGTTCCGCTTCAGCAGATTGATCTGGCTGATCTTAGAAAAAATATTGGTTTAGTTTCACAAGATGTCTTTTTATTTTCAGATTCACTAGCGGCAAACATTTCTGCCGGTCATACAACAAAAACTGATGATCAAATTCTATCGACAGCTAAAGCAGCTCATGCCTATACATTTATCCAAAAGATGGAACATCAATTTGATACAGCTGTTGGTGAACGTGGTAATAATTTTTCAGGCGGCGAAAAACAAAGGATCGCTATTGCCAGAGCTTTATATAAAGATGCACCTATCCTGATCTTAGATGAGGCCACCAGTGCTCTTGATTCAGTCAGTGAACAACTAGTGCAGTCTGGTCTTGAAGCGCTTATGAGGGGCCGTACAACTGTTGTGATTGCCCACCGTTTATCAACAATCCAAAAAGCTGATATGATACTGGTTATGAAAAATGGATCGGTCGTTGAACAAGGTCAGCATACTGAATTGATCCAGAAAAATAGCGAATATGCTAAATTATATCACACACAAAATTTAAGCTAATTTAAAACTTATGTCTGCTTCCTCATAGGGGAAATCATTTTCGAACTAGACTAAAGTCTTAGGATGAGTGTCAAAATTTTGCTCAAAAAAAATTAAACCTATCAAGTCTGTCAACAAAGTTGACGATAAAGTTTTGTACATAGTTGTACATTAAAAGCAAAAAGAGGTGTCGCATGATTAATTGGAATGATTTTGAACACATTCACGTCATTAAAAAACTTAAACACGTATTACAAGCTTGGTGGAATGTAGATATTATTTTTACTGATGAACGAGGCCAGCTTAAAGGGCTTGATGAAAAAGTTCAGTTTGCCAACCCGGCTGTGAATTATCTTTTAAATAAAGAACTTACTCAGGCTAACTTAGGTGATTTGGTTTCAAAAACGATTCACGATTTACGACAATCAAATAACCCCTACACATTTAAAAAATGGGATGCTGCTGGTTTTGATGTTTGTATCTTTCCGATCATTATTGAAAATGATTTCGTCGGTACTGTTATCGCGATGGGATTTTTCAAAGAAGAAAACACAGCACATCGTATTGCTGAAATCAGAGAACGCTTAGCTGCTTATGGCTGCACTGCTGAACTGATTGAAAAATCATTAGGAAAATTTAAATACTTAGATGAAGCCAATAGACAGCATTTTACTGAATTAGTTGAGCTGGTTGCACAAGAAGTTGTAACTTTGCATGTTGAAATCGCCAGTCGTGAAACAAAAATTAATGAATTAAACAAAGAATTAGGTAATCGTTTTAAATACGACAACATGATTGGTAAATCTAAACCAATGCAGTCGCTATATGCCCTGCTTGATAAAATTAAATTTGCTGATTCAACAGTAATGGTTCAAGGGGAAAATGGAACAGGTAAGGAATTAATTGCCAAATCAATCCATTATAATTCCCATAGAAAAGATAAAAACTTTGTTATTCAGAACTGTTCTGCCTTCAATGATAATTTACTAGAATCAGAATTGTTTGGTCACGTTAAAGGGTCCTTCACCGGTGCTTTAAAAGATAAAAAAGGTTTATTTGAAATCGCAGACAAAGGAACTTTCTTTCTTGATGAGATTGGTGATACATCACCTCAGATGCAGGTTAAATTGCTTCGTGTATTACAGGAAGGAACTTTTACTCCGGTGGGTTCAACTGAAATGCGTAAGGTGGATGTACGTATTGTTGCCGCAACAAATAGAAATTTACGTGAAATGGTTGAACATGGTACATTTCGTGAAGATTTATATTACCGCTTAAATGTTATTAATATTCGTGTACCGCCTTTGCGTGAAAGAAAAGAAGATATTCCTGTATTGGTTGATTTCTTTTTAAATAAAATTGCTGAACAATCATCTAAGCCTAAAAAACAATTAATGGGACGAGCTATAGAAAAACTATATGATTATGCTTGGCCAGGTAATGTTCGTGAATTGCAAAATGAAATCGAACGTCTTTGTGTTTTAGCTGGCGATGAAATCAAAGTTGGTCATGAGATCTTATCTCCTAAGATTTTAGAATTAGGTGAAAAGGCGAAAACTCAAGGTTCAAGATTACACGGCAAACTAAAAGATGCTCTTGAGGATCTTGAACGTGAAATGATCAAAGAAGGCTTGCGCCGCACAGGCTGGAATAAGTCGAAATTAGCTAAAGAATTAGGGATCAGTCGTGCAGGTTTAATCATGAAAGTTGAAAAATACGGACTTGATAAACGTAAACTAGCTAGAGCCTAGTTTTAGCTAAATATTTTTCTAGTACAGATAACTAATCGACAGTCTTGAAAAAATTTTAAAAACATGCAATTTTAAGAAACCTAAAACAAATAAGTTTTAGGTTTCTTTCGTTTAGGCTATTGACATATCTTTTTTATAATTCTTTTTTGTACAGTGATTTCGGTAGCTTACAAAGCTATTTCCGATGGCTATTTCAGCCTGGGTTTTGAACCTAAAAACGACATTTTACGGCACAAGTCTTGTATTAGTTCTAAGTAGGGACTGAATTGGGACAACAAAAGCTATAAAAGCCAAGTCGTCGAAAAGCCATGGGGAATATATGAAAAGCGTTACTGAAAATGTAGTGTGGGAAAAAACTGAAGCCTTGATTCAGGAAAAATACGGCAAACAAATTAAATTCAGGTCGCTGAACTTGTTGAATACTCAGACTTCACCCTATTCTAAAGGTGATGATTTAATTATTCCGCTTAATACTAAATCGATTTATTTGGGTGAAGTTATTATTGATCGCGGATCGCTATTGTCACCAGATCAAAAAAATGAAGTGACTGATTTGGTTCATTTTTTAGTCGAGCCTCATGTCTACAATACGCATCTTAAATTTAAACAAATGAATACGACTTTTGCTAATGAATCTGAGGAGTCTTTTGTTGATTTATCTATTCCATTTTTGAAGATTCTTAATAGTAAAGAAGAGGTTGAAAAACCTAAATTAGTTTCACATATTATACATTTAAGATCAGTTTCAGCATTACAAAGAAAAAACGTGGCTTTGAAAATTCATGAAATTGCAAAAAATAACTTATTTGTTGATCTTACTGAAATTTCATCACAATTAACAAATGCCGAAGATTTCAAACCCTTTTCTGAAACAACTATCTTCATTAGTGATCTAAAGTCGTTAAATAAAAGAGAGCTTCAACTTTTAGCTGCTGGAGTAAAATCGAATCTATCTAAAACACTTTTTATTGTCGGTTCCAAACTACAAGAATCAGAATTAGCAGAATTAGGTCTTGAAGAGGGTTTAAAAAATGATCTGTTAGCAATTTTATTTGATATCGACCGCGTTCCGCTGAATCAACAGACTAATGCTGATGTTCTAGAATTATTGTTTTTCAATCTTGAATAACAAATCATTACATGACAACATTATCTCATGTCAGTTGCATTAGATAAACAAACTCATACTTTTTTGGCTCAATATTTTAATAATGACCAAATAAAGATTCATCAGCTTGCTGGCGACGCATCAGCAAGAAAGTACTACCGTATTATTCATGATCAAGACACTTATGTTTTGATGTCATGGTTGCCTTTTGATGCTGAAAAATACCCATTTATCGACGTTTTAAAGCACTTTGAACTGGCTGGCATTCATGTTCCTAAAATTAAAAAGATTGGTGCAGAACTGGGCTTAATTCTTTTAGAAGACCTTGGGGATTTAACATTAGAAAGAAAATTTTGGGAATCTTCCCAGCAAGAACTTTCTTGGCATTTTTATAAAAAATCTTTAGATGAAATTATCAAAATTCATACTCAAGCCACACAGCTTAAACAAAAAACAATAGCTAAAGACATCATGTTTGATACAGCTAAGTTTATGTGGGAAATGAATTATGCAAAAGAACATCTTATTGAAGGTGTATTAAAGTTTGATTTAAAATCGCCATCTAGAAAAGAACTTTCGATCCAACTTGATAAAACCTTATTAGATATTTGCGAAAAACTTCATGATGAACCAAAAGTGATCTGCCATCGTGATTATCATTCAAGAAACTTAATGATTAAACTGGATAATATTTTTGTAATTGATTTTCAAGATGCTAGGCTTGGTCCAATTCAGTATGATTTAGTCAGTCTAATTAAAGATTCCTATGTTGATATTAATGATCAGTACGCTGAAAAAATGATTGATTATTATTTAGATCATACTGATTTTTTAAGAATTCAGAAAAAATCAAAAGATCAGTTTTATTATATCTATGAAATTCAATCCATTCAGCGATGTTTAAAAGCCTGTGGCAGTTTTTCAAGTTTTATGAACACCAGGCAGGACCGCAGATACTTAAAATACTTAGCCCCTACTTTGAAACGTGTCATGCGTTCATTGACTCATTTCCCGGAATATAAACCTCTTTTAAATGTACTGGTTGATGCGGGTGCATTTGAAAAAACTTATGAACAGCTCTAATGATTGCCAAGCTTTTATTTTTGCAGCAGGTCTTGGCACACGATTAAGACCTATTACTGAAAAGCATCCCAAACCCACCATTCCATTATTTGGTATTCCTCTTGGCTATTATGTACTTCCTTATTTAGATCAACTACTGGTTAAAAAATATGTAGTTAATACTTTTCATCTGCCTGAACAAATTCATGCGCTTTATAAAAATACGAAAAAAGAATTTTTATTTTCTGATGAAAAAGACTTTATCAAAGGTAGTGCTGGCGGACTAAAGCAAGCGGAAAAAATAATATCACCCGATCTGCCAATCATAGTCGCTAATTCTGATGAAATACTTTTTACTGAAGAAAATAATTTTTTAGCACAAGCCTTAAAACAACACATTGAAAAAAAAATCATTGGCGACATTAATAGTGATCCAGCATCCAGAAGCAGGTCATAAATTTGGTGGCATTTGGTGTGATCAACATCAAGTTAAGCACATTGGTAAATGCTCAGAAAAGACAACAGGCCTAAAGGCGTGGCATTATATTGGTTTGCAAATTTTATCACCTGAAGTTTTAAAACTTATTGAGCCTGATAAAGAACTTAATATTTTTTATGATACTTTAATTCACCAATTGGATCATAAAGACATTTCAATTTATCCTATAAAGGCCGATTGGTATGAAACAGGAAATTATACTGACTATCACCTAGCTAAATCTGAAATATCAAAAAATATAAACAAACCTTTTTACAAAAATCATTTCGACTTATTGAAAAAATATCCACAATCACGCTTGAGTGATTTGCCCTAAGATTACTTGCTTTTTTGCAGAAGTAGCCGCAATAACGTTAGCCGGGATCTTCCATACACAGCAAGCAGCTAACAAGGCAAATGCAGCCCCTTCGATGCTTTGTGTAGACCAGCCGTAGTCATCTACAGTTGATATTTTAATACTTTCAAGTTCTTGTTCTATCCTTTTAATAAGATATTTATTTTTTGCACCACCACCACAAAAAATAATTTCTTTAGGTTGTGGGCTACAGAATTGTAAATAAGCTTTAGCTATAGATTGAACTGTTAATTCGGTTAGTGTAGCTAATCGATCTTCTAAGCTTAGTTTTTGCAACTGAGATCTATACTGACCATAAAATACATTTCCAAATTGTTCACGGCCACAGCTTTTGGGTGGTTGTTGTCTAAAATATTTATGACCAAGCATTTCAGCTAATAGTGAAACATTCACTTTACCACGCGAAGCTAATTCACCGTCTTTATCGTAGCCTAAACTGCTGTTCGAAGAATTTCGCATTTCTTCATCCATCAACATATTTGCAGGGCCTGTATCAAAAGCTAATTTTAATTTTTTATTTGTAATTAAGCTTAAAT